>JAIFNG010000065.1 GCA_020047815.1 Anaerolinea sp. | reverse complement strand
CCATGCACGCAGTCCTGACCATCACCCAACTCCTGGACTATTACGAGTCTGTCGGCAAGGTCGAAAAGGAGAAGATCGAAGAGACCAGGAAATTCTTAATCGCAAGCGGTCAATAATTTTCTGAGTTGAGCAAGAAAAGCTAGCGCAATATCACGGCAGCAGAGGATGGGGGTAATCCAGCTCCTGAGTCTTCCACCACGCAGGTTATGCCCGCATTATGACCTGCCGAACCACATACGGTTGAGAAGGTTGTCTTTGAGAATAAATTGGTGATATACAGCCCCGCCGATATGCAGCAGCAATAACCCGACGATCGCCAGCCAGCCAAGCTGGTGAAATGAGCGCAGGTCCCGGCTGATGCGCTCCACAGGGCCATCTCCCGTCAGATAGCCCGCCAGATTTCTTTGCGACGCGATCAATCCCCCCAGGGTCAGGATATAGAATACCAAGAGGTATAAACCGATGTGAACCCACTCCCCAATTTTATTGAGAAATGGATTTCCTGTATTTGCCCAGGCAGGACGTTTTACAGTAAAGCGCACAATGAGACGGGTGACCATCGTAACCAGCAGTAACGAACCGAAGATCATGTGCATGTTGATCGGGGATGAACCGCCCTGTCCGGAAAGGATCCCCGCGCCCAGGAGCAGGATAACGGTCAGCCAGTGTAAAACAACCATGAGCGGATGATAACGTTTGGGTGTATCCATTTTGTGTATTCTCCATTGATAAAGTGAATGCGCGTGTTTTGTGAATATAGATGACCGAACCCTTGAAATTCATACGCCCCGCATCCGGGACAGACTGCTCTTAAAATCAAAAACTTCGCATTGAGAGCAGTGCGAAGTTTTTCTTTGGGGAATTTTTGAATGAAAAATAAGGAAGGACGTCCTGTTTAGGCTGTTGTCCGGCGGCGTTGAAAGATGCTGTAAAGAGCAAGCCCAAGGACAAATATCGCGGATGCCCATGCACTGCCTGCCACAAGGGGCGCCTCCGCCTGTTTATATGCGATCCCGACGAATGACCAGATCAATACCATGACATACCCAACATCCTTGCGCGAGAGGGTCATGAGAAAGCCAACCAGGGAGGCCGCGATGATCATGATCACAGCCCAGGCCTGCGGTGCCAATCCGAATCCATCCCAGTTTACGGAGTACAGCCAGCTTGTCACATTGGCAATGGCGGCAACACTGACCCATCCGAGGTATACGCTGAAGGGAACATCAACAGCCCACTTTTCGGTGCTGCTGACGGGGGTCTTTCCAACGTTTAACGCGAGGTAACTGGCAATGAGCAAACCGAGCAGGGTGAACATGACCAGCACGCTCAATCCAAAAAAATTGTAATGCCAGCAAACCAGCCAGGCGGCGTTGAAGATGCCGCTGAGCGCAAATAAATAACCAAGCCGGCGCAGGCGCGGGTTTTCCTTTTGAGCGGATCGAGCCTGGTAAAGGACGAATGCGAGCCATCCTATGTAGATAATGCCCCAGATGGAGAATACATATCCGGCGGGGACAAAATAAACCAGGAATCGGTCTGAAATCTCACCAGTGTTCTGTCCGTTGAGCGGCAGGACACTGGCAAGGACGTTGACGGTCAATGCGATAATGACGGAAAGGACATTGGCAATTTGACGAAGTGTATCTTTGGACATGATTCCTCCATTATGAGATGTATTGACAGAGATACACCCATGATACAACTTCTTACTCTCCAATGTCACCCTAAAATTTCGAGTGGAAGATGCTTGCGCAGATGCTGTCACTACATTAAGTAAGGAAGGTCCGGCTTCCCTCCCTCCGCCGGACCTTCCTTACTTTCCATTTATATTCTCTTACAACTTTGCAAATCTCGATACCACCTTTGCGCTTGTCGCGGGACGATCCATGACCCCGCCCTGGTGAATTCCGATCGCTGTGCCTTCCTTTGCATAAGCCTTATCCAAATAAGCCTGTCCTGTCAGGAAACGTTCACCGTCGATCGCGCAGGAGGTTACAAAGCCGATGCGTTCGCCGTTTGCGTTCACCACAGGGTCTCCGTTGTGTGCCATACGGACGCGCTGGTCGTCGAAGCGGAAGCGGATCACCACGCCCTTGCGTTCGTTTTCACGGGCAAGGTAGGCTTCGCGCCCGATGAACCAGGGCTTATAGGTCTTGATGTAGGAGCCGAAGCCTCCTTCTGCAACGCCCAGGTCCCGGCCTTCAAATTTGCCTGAACCCAATCCCATCTCGTGACCGTACAACGGCAGACCCGCTTCGGTGCGGAGGGAGTCGCGCGCGCCCAAGCCGATCGGCTTGATGCCAAAGGCCTCACCGGCCTTCATCACCGCGTTCCAAAAGTCAACGGCGCGCTCAGGGTGGACAAACAACTCGAACGCCATCTTCTCGCCTGTGTAACCCGTGCGCGAGACGATCAAATCAAAACCACCAATTACCGCATCACATAACTCGGTTCTCTTCAACTTCATTACCCGGGTGCGTGTTTCTGCGTCCACACCCATGGCAAGCAGCACATCTCTTGACTTTGGTCCCTGCAAGGCAATATCCACCCGCATATCCTCCCCCGCCTTCGGATCGCGTAAATTACGGATGACCGCCTCGTAGCCAAATGTCCGCGCCCAGGGGCGGGCGTTGTCGATCTTCACCCGGCCATCGCGCACACTTTCGAGCCACGTGCGATCCTTGTCATCGTTTGACGCGTTGACAACCACCAGAAAATTATCCCAACCACGGCGATAAACCAGCGTATCGTCGATCACGTCCGCATCAGGGGTCAGGAAGTGCGAGTACAGAGACTCTCCAGGTTTCAGTCCGCCGCAGTCATTGCCGCAGACCGTGTCGAGGAACGAAGCCGCTTCAGTGCCGCGCACGTCGTAAACACCCATGTGTGAAACGTCAAATAAACCCGCCGCCTGCCGTGTGGCCAGGTGCTCTTCGAAAATTCCTGAATACTGCACAGGCATTTCCCAGCCGGCGAATGGAACCATTCTTCCCCCGCTGGATCTATGGGTCTCAAATAACGCGGTGCGTTTTAATGAACCTTCTGATTCGGTCCACTCAAATGCGGGCAGTGACTCTTTCCTGCCCTCCGGCTTGACCCCAATGAACCAGGGTTTGGACTCACCACTGTCTTTCACAGGCACGCTCCGTTGTGAGCCTGCCGCAACATTCTTCTTCTTCAAATCCATTACGGTAACGGGACCGGGCATTCGTGCCGCACTGAAATCTTTTTCACCGTTCAATTTGAAGGACATGTAGCCGTCGGATAGATCCCTCAGCCAGGTTCCCACAACTCCCGCTTTTGCGGGCGGGATTTCGAGTTGATATTTATTCGCGCCGAGGTTGGTCAATACGCATGGAACGACTCCCCTGGGTGTGGAAATTGTTACCGCTTCGGATCTGTTCTTCTTCAAGGCAGACATATCACATGAGGTCGCATAATCAAGCATCTGGCGCACCCGCTGTCCGCTCAACTCCAGGACTCCGCTCTTGTTGATATCGTCAACATAATAGAAATGCGGGTATTTGCTTGTCTTGTATTCGAAGTCAATGCCCGCAGATCCAGCCAGTTTGCGGATCTTCAGCTTGGCGGTGTTCAATGCCTTGAAGTCGATCTTGGCACGGCGCACACGTCCCTTGTGCGGAGTATCCACCGAATGAGGTGCACAGGCTTCGAGTACGTCAACCATCACATCGGCAAGTGCGCGGGTTGATTTTTCGTTAAATCCGCGCTGGGTGATCCACGGCGTACCGAGACGAATGCCCGATGGGTCCGCCGAATTCCTGTCTCCCGGGATCGTGTTACGGTTGACCACCACGCCGACTATATCCAAAATCCGCGCAGCCTGGTCCCCGCTCAATTTGGTTCCATCCTCTCCCACAACCGAAGTCACATCCACATTCAGCATGTGGCAATTTGTGCCACCAAAGGGCACGCGGAATCCACGTTTGGTAAATTGGTCTGCCATCGCTGCCGCATTCCTGATGGTCTGCGCCTGTAACTGCCTGAACTGTTTTGTCTGCGCCAATTTGAAAGCCACAGACAAGCCCGCAAACACATTCACATGCGGTCCGCCTTGTTCACCGGGAAAGACGGCTTTATCAATTTTCCTGGAGATGTCGGGGTAGGTTGTCATCAGCACTGCGCCGCGAGGGCCATCGAGAGACTTGTGCGTGGTGGACATCACCACATGGGCAAATCCGATCGGTGAAGGCACAACGCCTGCTGCCACCAGTCCACCGATGTGCGAGATGTCAGTCAGCAGGTAAGCGCCCACTTCGTCGGCGATCTCACGGAACTTCTTCCAGTCAGGGATCCATGAGTAGGACGAATAACCAGCGATCAACATTTTTGGCTTGTGTTCCAATGCCAGGGCGCGGATGGCCTCGTAGTCTATTTTTTCATTTTCATCGATCGTATACGGCACAGACTTGAACCACTTGCCGCTGCGGTTGACTGACGAGCCGTGTGAAAGATGTCCGCCGTGCAGCAGGTTCAGGCCCATCACAGTATCGCCGAGGGTCAGCAGTGCCTGGTAGACTGCATTGTTGGCAGGTCCGCCAGAGAGAGCCTGAACGTTGACGAATATCTGGTCGGCGGTAAACCCATTTGCCGCAAAAGCCTCTGCCGCCCGCCTGCGCGCCAGCGCCTCAACCACGTCGGCATATTCCACTCCCTTGTAATAACGTGGATCGCCGCTGCGGCGATAATGAGCAAGCCGGGCGGGGTAATCAAGGATATCTTGTTCAGTCATCCAGCGCGACTCTTCATCGGGGTAGCCTTCGGCATAAATATTTTGGAAGGCAGAAGCCAGCGTTTCACGGACAGCCATTGGCGCAGTAGATTCGCTGGGGATGAGAATCAACTTGCGAGCCTGGCGCTCCGCTTCGAGCTGGGTCAATTCAAAAACGTCGGGGTCGAGTTCGGCTAGATCGCCGCGAAACAAAAAATCAGACATCATGAATCTCCTTGGGTAAAATGATCGGATCGTGTTTTTCACGAGTATTTATTTGTCAGACAACTTATATTGTAGGACGGGAAAGGGCGAAGGTCAAGTGGTAAAAAGCACGAAATGACCATAAAATGGGCAGGGATTTGCTCTTGACTCTCCTGTTGCTGGAAGGTGTATAAGAACAGCATGATTCGAATCGGTGATTTTTCAAAACTCAGTTGTGTCTCGGTTAAAACGCTGCGGTATTACGATGAAATGGGTTTGCTAAAACCTGTTGCCGTGGATCGATCTACGGGCTATCGTCTCTATGAGTACAGCCAGTTGTCGTTGTTGAACCGCATTCTGGCACTCAAAGAATTGGGCTTTTCTCTGGAGGATATCGGTCGTCTGCTTGATGATGGCTTGTCCCTGGAGCAGATGCGCGGAATGCTCAAACTGCGCCAGGTGGAAGCCCGCCAAAGAGTGTGCGACGAAACCGAACGCCTGGCGCGCATCGAGTCCCGACTGAGACAAATGGAACAGGAGAATAACATGTCCAAGTATGATGTCCTTATAAAGAAAGTGCAGGCGGTTAAAGCTGCTTCCGTCCGCGCAGTTGTGCCTACCCCGCCCGATCAGGGTGCACTATGGGGTGAGTTGGAAGGCTATCTGGCACTGCACCGCATCCGCCCAAATGGTACCTGCTTTACCCTCTATCATGATGAAGATTACAAGGAGCGGGATTGGGATCTGGAAGTATGTGAGCCAATTGATGGTGAGCTGCCAGAGTCGCAGCGCATCAAAGTAAAAACCCTTCCTGCGGTGACTATGGCTTGCGCAATTCACAACGGACCTTTTGACACGCTTAACGAGGCGTACAATGCCATCATCAAATGGCTGGACTCCAACGGCTACCGTATTGTTGGTCCGTGCCGTGAAGTCTATCTTAACCCGGCGAAGAACGGCAGCCAGGCAGACCCGGAAACTGTGACCGAGATACAGTTCCCCGTTGAGAAGATCTAGCAGGCACAGCTCCCAAACTTTAAACATAATACGCCCTGCTCAGGCAGGGCGTATTTATTTCCGAAAGGCACACAATTTCTTTATAAGTTGGACATATCCCGATTACACGGCTCAAATATCATTAGCGAAGGTTGGAGGCGCTCCAACCAGAAAATGAAAAATGAGGTGTAAAAAATATGAAAAAGAAAATCTCAATCGTCCTTGGCGGATTGCTGGCGATTGCAATGTTATTCGGCGCGGCAAGTGTAACCACCGCCTTCGCGCAGGATAATGAGCCATCCACCCCCGCCGCTGGACAACCAGGCGACAGACCTGATCGTGGAGGCAAACGCGGCATGGGTGAGACCGAACTGACCGCTGCTTCAGCCATCCTTGGCATGACATCCAGCGAACTTTCTGCTGCACTGAAGGAGGGCAGGACGCTCGAGGATCTGGCAGCCACCGCTGGTGTGGATATCCAGGATGTGAAGGACGCGATCAGCGCTGCTCATGCAGTGAAGATACGCGCAGACATCGAAGCGGGCATTGCCAATGGTTCCATCTCACAGGAGAAAGCCGACTGGCTATTGGAAGGTCTTGATAAAGGCTTCCTCAGCGGGCATGGATTTGGTTTTGACGGCCCGCACGACGGCAAACCCGGCATTCCACCCACTCAAACTGCTGACCAATAAATTATGTGATCCATCAATACGAAAGGAGGTAAATATCAAGCAGGTGAAGGCTGGTTCCCCTTCACCTGCTTTTTGATCTGTATTGAATTCACTTGAAAAAGACGATACACTATGCACATGATCACTCTTTTAAAATCAGGACAACTCAAAGACCTTGAGGGACGCAACAAATCACTGCTGCGCCTGGTGGAATTGAGCGTTACGCTAAACTCCACGCTTGACCTCGACGAACTGCTTCAACGGATTACCGCCACCGCCACAGAACTGTTGGAGTGCGAAGCCGCATCCATTCTTCTCTACGATGAACACAATCCACGTCTCTACTTTGCCGCGTCCACCGGGTCAGATCCGGCGCAGCTGGCGGAGATCCCTGTTCCCATAGACAGCAGCCTGGCAGGAACCATCTTCCGCACCAGCCAGCCGATCATCCTAAATAATGCAGAACAGGACCCGCGTCATTATTCCCAGGTTTCCGAACATATAAAATTCAAGATCAAATCTTTGCTTGGCGTGCCAATGCCCATCAAGGATCGCACAATGGGCGTACTGGAGGCTGTCAATAAACGTGAGGGGGAGTTCGATGGCGGCGATGTGGCGATACTTTCGGTCATTGCGGCTCATGCCGCAATTGCCATCAACAATGCGCGTTTGCTGCGGGCAACACAGCAGGCGTTGGAGAAGGTCAAGGTAACAAACCAGATCAAGAGTAATTTCCTCTCACTGGCTTCACACGAACTGCGGACTCCGTTGAGCGTTATTATGGGGTATGCGTCTTTCCTGCAGGACGGCGCCAGTGACGAGACAACGGATCATGTCAACCATGTGATGGGCGCGGCAGCGCAGATGCGCTCAATCCTTGACCAAATGAACAACCTGACCCTGCTTCAAGCCGACGAGATGGAGATGCGGCAGACGAAAGTTCCCATCCAGAGTGTTTTGAATTACGCTCTTGATGAAATTAAATATGCTGCCGCGCGCCGAGACATGCGGCTGGTTCTGGATTATCAGGATGAACCCATTTATGTAAATGTGGACCCGGAGAAAACGGCGCTGGCGTTTGTCAACCTGCTCAATAACGCCATTCGTTTTTCAGCGGCAGAAACAGAGATCACCGTTGGCGCCGCCAGGCAGGAAAAACAGGTGTTGGTGTGGGTGCAGGATCACGGCATAGGGATCCCCACCGATAAATTGCAAAAAGTATTTGAAGAGTTTTATCAGATCGAGCCGCCGCATACCCGTCATTATGGAGGTCTGGGCATAGGGCTCACCATTGCAAAGGGTTTGATCGAATCGCAGGGAGGCAGAATCTGGGCAGAGTCAGCTGGAGAAGGAAAAGGATCAACCTTCAGTGTGACCCTGCGAACGGTTTAAGCGGGAGCAATGGCGAACGATTCTGGATTCCTTTCTGCATTGACATTCCCAAATGCCTCAGGTAGAATACGCTTCGCCTTGTTAACAAGGGCCTGTAGCGCAGTTGGGAGCGCGCCTCAATCGCACTGAGGAGGTCAGGGGTTCGAATCCCCTCAGGTCCACTGTTCAGTAACCAGTTATCAGTCACTGAACAAACTGGTTTTCAAAATTGATAACGATCCTATGGGCCCATAGCGCAGTTGGGAGCGCGTCTCAATGGCATTGAGAAGGTCGAGGGTTCGAATCCCTCTGGGTCCACCAATTGAAAAACCTGGACAGGTTTTGAAGGCCTGTCAGGTTACATTAAAAGTTATGGCAGGAGTAGTAGGTCATCCCGTCAGCGAGTTGGGAGAGTGAGGTGGAAGCCCAGCGCCAGGTGCCCATCGGGAGCGCAGAGACTCGCCTTGAGCGACTTTTTACAAACTCAGGATGTGGTCAAAAGGCTGAACTCGCCTGTTTCTCCTGAGTGTGGCCGCAGGAGAACTTCACTGGTGAAACGCGAACCGATCGCGGATAGTTGGTGACGGGAACGCCCGTTATAGCAGCAAAGTGACGTTAGTTGTCTGACGTAATTTGGGTGGTACCGCGGAGTTTTCCTTCGTCCCTATTGTGGATGAAGGAATTTTTGTTTAATCCAATCACATCATTGCGTCCTATGCGGGCTCCTGTGAACAGATAACTGACTCACTTGTATAGAGAGTCCATTCGCAATGACATAAATTTATGATGAGGTAAGAATGACTGTAAAAAAGAAACCAGAAGTAAAGAAAAAAGCAACTCCCAAAAATAATACAGAAAAAACAAAGAAAGCAGCCAGTCAGGTTGTAAAGACTGTCAAGCCTGCGGTTGTATCAGCACAAAAGGATAAAAAGGCTTCGGTAAAAAAGGCGGTCAAACCGATTCCGGCAAAGAGTACATTGAAGACGGCTCCAAAGAAGGAGGCTGCAAAAAAGGCCGCTGCAAAGAAGGTCGTTGCAAAGAAGATATTGCGCAAGCCAGCCGTCAAGGCGCCTTCAAAGGTAAGGAAATCCACGCCAAAGACCCTGGCGATTCAGGCGGCTCCTGAAAAAATCAAGGCCGTGATCGTTGCGCCAAAGCCTGTGAAGGCAGTTGTACCTGTGGTTGAAAAGCCAATGGAGATCGTGGCTGTGAAAACCCCTTCTGTTGCTGAAGAAAAACCACGCCAGGATAAATCCTATAATCCACAAACCATTGAAAAGAAATGGCAGGATAAGTGGGAAGCGGATCAGTTATATCGCTCGGTAATTGACAATTCCCGGCCGAAACATTATGCGTTGACCATGCTGCCTTATCCCAGCGGAGACCTGCATATCGGTCACTGGTATGCAATGACTCCCTCCGATGCGCGCGCGCGTTACATGCGGATGAAGGGCTATAACGTGTTGTTTCCGATGGGCTTTGATGCGTTCGGCCTGCCTGCGGAAAATGCGGCGATTCGAGATGGTGTCCATCCGATGACGCGCACGTTCCAAAATATCGAGCGCATGCGCAGGCAGATGCGGTCAATGGGCGCCATGTTCGACTGGGAACGTGAGGCTGTATCCGCCGCGCCCGAATATTACAAATGGACGGAATGGTTCTTCATCCAGCTATACAAGGCAGGATTGGCGTACCGCAAAATGTCTGCTGTAGACTGGTGTCCGAACTGCAATACCACACTGGCGCGTGAGCAGGTTTGGGGTGATGACCGTCATTGTGAGCGCTGCAATACGCCGGTCATTAAAAAAGATCTGGATCAATGGTTCTTCAAGGCGACTCAATATGCCGATGAACTGCTGAATTTTGACGGCATTGACTGGCCTCAGACGGTTAAGACATTGCAGACCAATTGGATCGACCGCTCTGAGGGGGCTTCGGTTGTTTTCAAAACAGAGCAGGGCGACGATATTGAGATATTTACCACTCGTCCTGATACGTTGTGGGGTGCAACGTTCATGGTGTTCTCTCCCGAACTTCCGCTGGTTAATAAAATCACAACGGAGGAGTATCGAGCCGCTGTTGAAGAATATAAAGCGCAAGCCGCACGCCAAACAGATATTCAACGCGGCGCAGCGGATAAGGAAAAGACGGGCGTGTTTACGGGTGCCTATGCCATTAATCCAGTCAATCAGGCCCGCATCCCGATCTGGATCGCGGATTATGTTTTGATCTCCTACGGTACCGGCGCGATCATGGCTGTCCCCGCCCACGATGAACGCGACTTTGCATTTGCCAAGAAATATGAACTGCCCATTGTGCCTGTCATTCAGCCTGAAGGTGAGGTTGAGCAGGGGGAACTAAATGCTGCTTATATTGGCAACGGTGTCATGATCAATTCAGGCATGTTGAACGGAACAAGGGTCAACACCGAAAAAGGAAGAAAGAATCCAAGTATTGCGGCGGTGTTGGATTGGCTGACCCAACAAGGCATTGGCAGGGAGTCAGTTAACTATCGTTATCGCGATTGGTTGATCAGCCGCCAGCGATATTGGGGTGCGCCGATCCCGATGGTGCGCTGCGAGGAGCATGGCTGGAATCCCGTGCCTGACGATCAATTGCCTGTGCTGCTGCCCGAGGATGTGGAGTGGCGCCCGACCGGTGAAAGTCCGTTGAAGCTGCACCCCACATGGAAGCATACGACCTGCCCCATTTGTGGCGGAGCGGCTATCCGCGAAACAGATACGATGGATACGTTCATGTGTTCGTCCTGGTATCACCTGCGTTATTTGTCGCCGAAATATGATCAGGGCCCGTTTGACGCTGCCGAGTATGATTATTGGATGCCTGTTGATACATATACGGGCGGCATTGAGCACGCCACCATGCATTTGTTGTACACGCGCTTCTTCCACAAGGCGCTGCGTGATGCGGGTGTTGTCAAAGGCAATGAGCCAATGCTGCAATTGCGTAATCAAGGCATGGTTTTGGGGGAAGACGGCGACAAGATGTCGAAGAGCAAGGGCAATGTGATCGCGCCCGATGTGCTGGTTAATAAATATGGTGCAGACAGCGTGCGCGCCTACATCATGTTCTTTGCGCGTTGGGAAATGGGTGCGCCCTGGGACTCGCAAGGCATTGAGGGATCTGTGCGCTGGGTTCGCCGCGTGTGGACGTTGTTTACCGATCCTGTGCCTGATAAACCCCTGGCTTCTTCAGAGACCCTAAAGGTTTTAAGAAGAAAGGTTCACCAGACCCTGCGCAAGGTGACTCGTGATTTTGAAAATTTTGAATTCAATACGATCATTTCTTCCCTGATGGAATTGATGAACGAAATGTACAAGGCGCGCGAAGCGGGCGCAGCTGGCAGTGTTGAATGGCAGGAAGCCCAGGAAATCTATTTAAGAATGATGGCGCCTGTTACCCCGCACATTGCCGAAGAACTGTGGTCACAGCTTGGCAAGCCGTATTCAGTCCACACACAGCAGTGGCCTGCAGTGGACGAGTCTGCAACAAGGGAAGACACTATCGATCTGCCTGTCCAGATCAACGGAAAGGTGCGTGACAGGATCACCGTCCCAGCCGAAGCAACGGAAGACGAAATCAAGTCTGCGGCGCTGGCTGCGACAGGTGTGGTGAAGTCACTTGAAGGCAAAGAACCCAAAAAGGTGATCGTGGTGAAGGGAAGATTGGTAAGTGTGGTTGTATAGTTTTCTGTTGGATAAGGCTTAATGTACAACCTCATCTACCCCACCCTTTTTCGTCTTGACCCCGAACGCGCCCACGAACTTACACTTCGAGCATTGCGTCTTGCCGGGAACATTACCCTTTCGCGCTGGATGCTGCAATTGCTTTTTTTCGCCCGCTCCAAACCGGTTGAGGCATTTGGCTTGACCTTCAAAAATCCTGTTGGTATTGCGGCTGGATATGACAAGGATGGTGTTGCGATTCGCGGACTTTCTGCGCTGGGGTTTGGTCATGTGGAAATTGGGACGGTCACACCCCGCCCCCAACCCGGAAATCCCTCTCCGCGCATTTTCCGCCTGGTGGAGGATGAGGCAATCATCAACCGGATGGGATTTCCATCCCTCGGTACCGAACGCATGCAAATAGAGTTGAATCCCGCACTTCGAATGAATCTGGCAGAACGAATTGTTGGGTTTGGTGCGCGGCGGCGGCGTGGTTTTAGCCGTGTGTCTGATGCCATGCTGGGGATCAATCTTGGCAGGAATAAGGATACCCCCAACGATGAGGCAGTGTTCGATTACCTGGCATTGCTGCAAAACTTTAGCGCCTATGCCGATTATTTGGCGATTAATGTCAGTTCACCAAATACCGTGGGATTACGCGACCTCCAAAGCCGCGCCGCCCTGGAAACCCTGCTTAACCATCTGCACCAGCAGCGTGTTATAGAACAAAAGAATCACAAGAAGCGCATACCGATCCTCGTCAAACTTTCTCCCGACCTGAGTGAAGCCGAACTCGATGGTGCCATCGAGGCCATCCTGCGTTCCAGGATGGATGGAATCATTGTGACGAATACCACCTTGGGGCGCGAGGGCGTGAGTTCAACTCTCAGGGGAGAGGCGGGTGGACTAAGCGGTAAACCGCTCAAGCAGGCGAGCGAAGCAGTCCTTTATCAAACGGTCAAAAAGGTGGATGGGGCTGTTCCAATTGTCAGCGTCGGCGGAATCATGAATCCAGATGATGCGAAAAAGCGGCTGGACATGGGCGCGACACTCATCCAAATTTACTCGGGGCTGATCTATCGCGGACCAGGATTGGTGAAGGAGATTTTACGACATATATAAACCACCTGTTGATTCCATCCAATCAGCAATGTGGTCGGCAGCGGTTCCGATGGTGTTGTGAGACATGTCCAATTCCAAAACGGGCAGGATCGAGTCACGGACGAGGCGGCGCATCAATTCCTGTTCCTCGACAAAGATTTGCAGATCGTCATATTGCGAAGGGTTGCCCGAAACTTTGAGCCGCCCGGCACGCGCGGCTTCGAAGGAATCGGGTGCGCGTATGAGCAGAACAATGTGAAAGCCAAGCGGGGCGAGGCGTTCTTCGAGCCAGCAAAAGTCATAATCCTTGTTGTAGGTCTTGAGTTGGTAGGCACGGGTGGAGATGTGAAATCGGTCAATGATCCAGGAGAAATAGCGTTGAAGCTCAAAGAGGTGCGCCCATGCCGCATAGGTTTCCATTGCCAGGGCTTCTTCCTGCGGCTCGAAGTTGATCGCGCCGCGTCCCCAGGGAAAGTTGGTAAAGGCACACCACTCTGCGGAAATGAGCGGTGAATGATATTTATATTTGTGCGGACCCACGATGCGCGGATGTTCGTTGAGCGCAAAGGCCAGGTCGGTCTTGAAAGTCAACCGAGTTCCTTCGAGGATGATCTTTGGGGTAAGTTTGCTCATGGTGGTATTATATCCTTGTGAATTCAACGCTTTTGGACGTTCGAGGCCTGCAAGTGTCCGTTTTTTTGCTCCCAACAATTCTAATAAGATTCTAAAACGAATTCCCACCATAGTTGTGGTATATTCCCGCATATAGGTACACTAATGGAAGATAAAATAACAATTATTGAAGGTCCCCCGCCGGTATTTGAGCAAGTCAACGATGGCTGGGCAATGGGTTTGAACGAAGGTCCGCGTCTCTCTGTTCCCGCGTTGACCCGTCTGCGAACTTTTAATGGCCCCGCGCTTGTACAGCGTTGCTATGCTGCATGGAATAATAAGACATCCATCCATCTGCACTATCGCAACGAGACGGGATTGGAGGAGACTGCTCCGATTCTCGCGGCGCGTAATGTCGATACCCCCGATGGACATGTTTTACTCCTGTGGGTTTATCTTGATAGCGACGGCGTTGAATATGAAATGGATGCCGGTGATGACGACCAGGCGGATGATTTTCCCGACGCATAGTATAAAAAATGACAGGCACAGTAAAGGTGCCTGTCATTTTTTATTTGGAGGATAATGACAACGCTGCTTACTTCAACCCGGGCTGGTTCTGTAATTTTCACACTTAATCGGCCTGAACGTGCCAATTCGTTCAACTTTGAAATGGTGAATGAGTTGCGTGTCGCGCTTGTTGAGGCTGAAAAAAATCCACAGATCCGTTGTGTTGTACTGACGGGCGCGGGTCAGGTATTCAGTGCGGGACAGGATATTTCTGAGATGAACCAAGGGGAGTTGGTTTCATACCGCAGGCATTTGGAAATAACCTATAACCCGCTTATCCTACAAATTCGTGGGATGGGAAAACCGGTCATTGCGGCAGTGAATGGCCCATGCGCCGGGGCGGCTTTCGGCGTGGCGCTGGCATGTGACTTGCGGATCGCTCGATCCAGCGCATATTTTGTCGTGGGTTTTGGGGCAATTGGGCTGGCGCCCGATTCAGGGGTCTCATTATTCCTGCCTGTTCATATTGGGCTGGGACGCGCGCAGGAGTATTTTTATTCCAACAAACCCATCACTGCAGATCAGGCTTTGTTGTGGGGCATGGTCAACCAGGTTGGTGAAGCTGACTTTCAGCTGCTGATCAACCAGGCCGCAGACCGCCTCGCCTCAGGTCCGCCGGCGGCGTTTGCCCTGGGGAAGAAAGCATTCAACCGCGCCATGCTGCCCAATCTCAAAGAAATGCTTGATTATGAAGGCATTCTGCAGGAGGAGGCAGGGAAATCGGCTGAACATCGTGAGGGTGTTTCGGCATTTCTTGGCAAAAGGGCACCTAATTTTGACTAGAAATCACTTTTTGTTTGATTTTGAAGGATTTTAGCTTCAAGCAATAGAAAAACGTCACTTTTCGTCAAAAATTATCGGATTTAAGTCATATTGACGGGCATCAGGTTTTCGTGTAAAGTTTAGAAGTATTGTGTTGTATTGGAATCTAAATGCTTATGGCTCAGCGTATTAACATACTTTGTGCATAAAGCGGGCGTCCCTGTCTGGGGTGCCCGCTTATATTTTTGTAAACTCTTTATCAAGGAGAAACATATGTCAGGACCGATCAATGCATTTGAAATGGCACAGAAGCAATTCGATCATGTTGCCAAGCAACTTAAACTGGATTCCGGCGTAGCTGAGGTTTTGCGCTGGCCCATGCGTGAATTTTCCTTCCGCATTCCGGTGCGTTTGGATGATGGCTCGCTCAAGGTCTTTCAAGGCTTCCGCGTACAACACAACGACGCGCGCGGACCCAACAAGGGCGGTATTCGCTTCCACCCCGCTGAGACGATGGATACCGTGCGCGCGCTTGCCACATGGATGACCTGGAAATGCGCTGTGGCAGATATTCCTCTGGGCGGCGGCAAAGGCGGCATTATTGTGGACCCGTCAACTCTTTCAGTAAATGAAAAAGAAAACTTGTGCCGCGGCTGGGTGCGTGTCATGTGGAAGAATATTGGACCACGCAATGATGTGCCCGCTCCCGATGTGGGTACGACTCCCCAGATGATGGGCTGGATGATGGACGAATATTCCAAACTTGTTGGTCAATATACCCCAGGCGTATTTACCGGCAAGCCGCTTGGCGGCGGTGGTTCCCTTGGACGCACTGAAGCGACCGGCTATGGAGTGATCTACACCGTGCGCGAAGCCATGAAGCACCTCAATATCGATTCCAAGAAATCGGTTGCAGCCATTCAGGGCTTTGGCAACGTTTCACAATATGCGGCAGTCGGTTTTGTGGAAATGCTGGGTGGTACGGTTGCATGCGTTTCATGCTACGACCGCCACGACAAAAAGTCCTATACCTACAGTAAGAAAGGCGGTATTGACCCGCGCTTCCTACTCTCGATCGTGGATGAATATGGAACGATCGATAAGAAGAAGGCGCAGGATTCAGGTTACATTATTGAAGATGGTGATGTCTGGATCACAAAGGATGCCAATGTCTTGATCCCCGCTGCGATCGAAGGACAGGTTAATGCGGATACGGTTGGCAAGATATCCAAGGGTGTCAAGATCGTGGCTGAAGGCGCTAATGGACCCTGTACCCCTGAAGCGGACGAAGTATTTAAGAAAAACAATGTCTTCAATATTCCAGACTTCCTGTGCAATGCAGGCGGCGTAACGACCTCCTATTTCGAACAGGTTCAGAACGATATGAACTTCTACTGGCCGAAGGATGAAGTCCTGCAAAAACTCGACCAAAAGATGACTTCTGCTTTCCACAGTGTTGTTGACCGGAGTGAGAAGGAAAAGGTTTACATGCGTGATGCGGCGTACATGGTCGCGATCGATCGCGTGGTGAAGGCGATGGAATTGCGCGGCTGGTTGACCGGCAACTCGTAGTCAGGTTTTACTGATCATCAAAAGAGGATGCGCTTCGCGGTGCATCCTCTTTTGATTTATGCTTCGCTCTTTTCTGAAAGAAGTCAACTCCTCCACATTTTGATACAATCATTATGCATATTGATCTCCATTCACATTTTATGAGGTAGTCATGTCAAAACAAACTTTCAAATGGGATGATCCCTTCCTCTTCAATGACCAACTCACAACTGAAGAACGTATGATCCGGGATACTGCGCGCAGGTATTGCCAGGATAAGTTAATGCCGCGCATCCTTGAGGCAAACCGAACTGAAAGCTTTGACCATACGATCATGGATGAAATGGGCAGTATGGGGTTTTTGGGATCCACGATACCCGAAGAATACGGCGGCGCAGGGCTGAGTTATGTGGCATACGGGTTGATCGCTCGTGAAGTGGAGCGTGTGGATAGCGGCTACCGGAGCGCCATGAGCGTGCAAAGTTCGCTGGTGATGCATCCGATCAATGCCTATGGTTCGGATGAACAAAAGAAAAAATTCCTGCCAAAACTTGCCAGTGGAGAATTAATCGGTTGTTTTGGTTTGACCGAACCCAACCACGGCAGCGACCCTGGCAGTATGGAAACCCGTGCCAAAAAGGCGCCAGGCGGGTGGGTCTTGCAAGGCAATAAAATGTGGATTACCAACTCACCAATCGCAGATGTTTTTATCGTGTGGGCAAAAGCAGATGGCGGGATTTACGGCTTTATCCTTGAAAAAGGGATGAAAGGCTTGAGCGCGCCCAAGATCGAAGGTAAATTCAGTCTGCGTGCCAGTTCAACGGGAGAGATCGTGATGAATGAGGTTTTTGTCCCTGACGAAAACCTGCTCCCAAATGTCAGCGGCTTGCGGGGACCCTTTGGCTGCTTGAACAAGGCTCGTTACGGAATAGCCTGGGGCGTGTTGGGGGCGGCGGAGTTCTGCTGGCATGCGGCGCGGCAATATACGTTGGACCGCCCGCAGTTTGGTCGTCCGCTTGCTGCAAATCAGATCATTCAACTGAAACTGGCAAATATGATGACGGAAATCACCCTTGGCTTGCAGGGTGTATTGCGGGTTGGACGTTTGATGGAAGAAGACAAGTCGACGCCAGAGATGGTATCCCTGGTTAAACGAAATTCATGCGGCAAGGCTCTTGAGATCGCACGCATGTCACGTGACATGCACGGCGGCAATGGCATCTCTGATGAATACCATGTCATCCGTCATGTGATGAATTTGGAATCCGTGAATACCTACGAAGGCACGCATGACATTCATGCATTGATCCTGGGCAGGGCGCAAACGGGAATACAGGCATTCAGCGCTTAAAATAAAACTCCGGGTTCTTTTTTTAGAGCCTGGAGTTTTTGTATTAATTCGTTGTCATTCAAATTATTTCATTAATTCAATTCTGCTTCCAAATGGGTCAAAGAGATAAACCTGCTTGCATCCACCGAGAGGTGGTTGTGAACTGTCTGTCTCAAATCCTATGGTTCAATGCGAAAACCCGCTTCGATCCAGGCAGACAAACCACCGAGAAGAGGAGAAGCTTTGGTGTATCCGTTCTGCAAAAGAAGGAATGCCGCACGGGCACTTGTATGTTCATTGAGTCAGGTACAGTAGGTGATGATCCATTGGTCTTTCTTGAAGGGCAGGCTGTCAATGTTTTTTTCAAACTCAACAAGAGGCATGGAAATTGCGTCAGGCACGTGCCCTGCTGCATAGGATTCTGCACTTCGCACATCGACAATGACCGCTTTGCCATTGTCTAGTGCGAGTTTTGCCTCTTCAACCGTCACACGTGGTACGGCATCCTCGGTCTGCGGTATTTTTGGCGCACAAGCTGAGAGAATTACGCTTAAGATCACTGTGATAATAAATTTGTATATTTTGCTGCCGGACATTTTTTCTCACTATACTTCGTCCCGCAGGTCATTTCGTCTTGATCTTTTTAGGGAACAAACCTGCGGGACGATTATTTGGAAAATACCGCGAAAGGATTACAACTCGCAATATCGTTCGATCTGCCTGCCAATGATGGCGAGGCTGTCTGCCCAGAATTTCCTGGTGCGGATGTTGATCCCGAATCGGTCAGCGAGTTCCGCCGCGCGTTCCTCGCCTGTGGAGGCGAGCAGGTTCTTGTAATCTGGCACAAAGTCTGCGCCGTGTTTTTTGTAAATGGCATACAAGCCTGTCGCAAAGAGCAAGCCAAAGGCATAGGGATAATTGTAGAAGGAAAGGTTGGGAGAATAGTAGTGCGGTTTCCATGTCCACATGAACTTTTGCAGGTAGCGTTCGTCCAGACCGTCTCCAAATGTGGCTTTCTGCGCGCGTTCCATGATGTCGTTCAACTCATCGGCGGAGAGCTCCGCTTTTTCGCGCCTTTCAAAAACTTCTGTCTCAAATAGAAAACGAGAGTAAATATCCACTATGACTGCGGCTGCGCCGTTTATTTGCGCTTCCAGCACAGCCAACAATTCCTGGGGATCAGTTACCTGCTCCAGCACGGCTTCGGTGACGATCGTTTCACACATGATGGATGCAGTCTCTGCCAGGGTCATGGGTGTGACTTGCTGCAATTCGGTCTTGCCGGTCTGGTAGGCACATTCGCCGTGAAAGGCGTGCCCAAGTTCATGCGCCAGTGTGCTGACTTGATCAAAGGATCCATCAAAGTTGCTAAGGATGCGGCTCTCTTTAACTTGTGAAATGCCCATACAGAACGCGCCGCCGCGTTTGCCATCACGCTGCTCGGCATCGATCCAATTGTTATCAAAGGCACGGCGGGCGAACATGCCGAGTTCGGGCGAAAACTTGTTGAAGTTCTCAACTATGAAATCGCGTGCCTCCTCGAAGGAATAGACCTTGTCGGTCTTGCCCATTGGGGCTGAGAGATCCCACCAGGCGAGTTTTTCCTTGCCGAGCAGCCTGGCTTTGTGTTTGAAATATTTCCTGAACATCGGGAAGGAATCCTTCATTGCGCCGAGCATGGCGTTCAGCGTTGCGCGATCCATGCGCGAGATGTCAATTGATTCGTGAATGGCATCCTCGCGTCCGCGCTTTTTATTCAGGGTTATTGCTTCGCCCTTGACCCCGTTCATACAGGCGGCAAGGGTTTCCTGAACCCCGGCCCAGAGGATGTTTTCCGCATCGTATCCCCGGTGGCGGG
Organism: Anaerolinea sp.; assembly: GCA_020047815.1. Classification (GTDB taxonomy): domain Bacteria; phylum Chloroflexota; class Anaerolineae; order Anaerolineales; family Villigracilaceae; genus Villigracilis. The sequence continues at coordinate 85,611 of JAIFNG010000065.1, read as the reverse complement.
TGGATTCATCAGGATGTGATCGCAGGTTGATGAGCGCCGGCGCGGGCAGTTTTTGCAGCAAGCCATCCAGCTCAAAATCCACGGATAGCTGTGAGGTGAGTGTACCTTGCAATTTGCCGAAGGCATTTCCGCCGCTTAAAGTCATTTCGGCTGCAAGCACCTCCTCCGCTTCGGACATCATGTATTTGGATTGATCCACGCTTTCATTAAGTGCGAATTCATGCGCTTTTGCAGATGGGTTTGTCCTGGAAGCCTTCTTCACGGTGGATCTGCCCAGTTTTCCGACCCAGGCTTGAAATTTGGTGTTCAGGATGCTTGCCTGTACTGACATCTGCTCAAACTCTGAGAGGGCGCGCATGGCGTCCTTGTTCCGTGAGTCGGTGGTGACAAATGACTCGATGTAGGGCAGGATGGTGTTGGAGAGTTCAAAAATCGCATTGAGGCGGTCCACGGCTTCACCGAGCAATTTGCCTAATTTTTTCGGGTCGGTTTTTGTATCTGCCTTGCTGGCTTTTTTGAAAAACACCTCCATTTCATCCAGCATGGATTTGTACTTTTTGACGGCGGATTTGAATGGCTTTGAATCGAGCGAGGGATAGACATTGGTTAAATCCCAGCGGGAAGCGGAAATGCTCATGGTAAATCTCCTTTAAAAAAGATGGATTAAGTATACCGTGATTGGAAAGCAAAAACTCCTGCTGAGTGGGTCTTGATTTTTTTGATTTTTCCCTATCTTGCTTTTAACCTCTGAACCTCATACAATGAAGTTAAACTGGAGGAGCATTATGAAACAGGATAAATTTCTAATTGGAATCTTGATCGGCATTGGGGCGCTGATTTTGCTTGCGTTGGTGCTTTTTTTTACACGGCGGGATGGTCAGTCGGATTACACCTCAGGCGACAGCCCCGAAAGCGTGGTTCATAATTATGTGCTTGCTGTTTTGAACAAGGATTATCAAAAAGCCTACGGCTACCTGGCAGACCTTGAACACAAACCCACATATGAGGATTTCCGCCAGTCGTTCTTTAACGGCATGATCAATCCCAATGATGCGGGTGTTGAAATTGGCTCGGCTGAGGTCAACGGTGACGAGGCGGTTGTGACTCTCTCCGTTTATTACTCCGTCAATGACCCTTTTTCCAGCCGCTATGCCAGCGAAGACCGCGCCTTGCTTGTGGAACAAAGCAATGAATGGAAGTTGAATTCCATGCCTTATAATTTTTGGGATTACAGTTGGTATCAGGAATCATTCAAGCCGTAATATTTCCTCTCCCGCAGGTATAGGGCTCTCGTTCTCTTTGCGGGAAGGATCGGATACGAGGGTATTTGGAGATCATTATGAAAACCATTCGACGACTTTATTTTTACACGGTTGCCTTCATCAGCATGGAGGTGGTGGTGTGGGGCATCATCAGTCTGCTGCGTTCAATATTTGGCGTGAATAAAATTACAGAAGGCGCTTCCAACCTGGCACAGGCATTGTCGCTTATCTTTGTGGGCGTGCCAATTTTTCTTGTACATTGGTTCTGGGCGCAGCGAGTTTCAGTAAAAGAGGACGAGGAAAAAACGGCAGGCGTTCGTGCAATATTTTTCTATGGGATTTTACTTGCCACGTTGATCCCTGCCGTTCAAAACCTGCTTGCGCTGATTAACCGCACATTTCTCTCATCCGCTAATCTTTATGTGTCCCGTGCCATCGTTGGCGGTTCTCAAACGTGGGTGGATAACCTGATCGCCATCGTGGTTAACTTGTTGATCGCGGCATATTTCTGGAACATCCTCAAGGCAGAGTGGCGCACAATTCCTGAAACTGAAAACTTTTCCGAGATCCGCCGCTTGTACCGTTTTATATGGGTGTTATATGGTTTGCTGATGGCAGTCTACGGAACACAACAGGCGCTGGATTATGTTTTTACCCTGTCTGTTGGAAACGTGCTTGGGGCGTTGGGACGGGAGACAGTGGTCAATGCGATTGCCCTGCTGGTGGTCGGTACGCCGATCTGGTATTTCTCCTGGCGGATATTACAGGATGTTTTGACTGATTCTGCTGAAAGGGAGTCTTACCTCCGCCTTGGCATTCTCTATTTGCTTTCACTTGGCGGTGTAACCGTGGTGCTGACGGCGGGCGGCAATCTGATTTACATGTTGTTGATGCAGGTTTTTGGCGAAGGTGGTAATTTCGCCGAGTTCATGCAAAATATTGGTGGTCCCATATCGATTGGTGTTCCATTTGGAGTCATTTGGGCGTATTACGGAAAATGGCTCAACCAGCAATTTGTATTTGATGAAGATGTTCTACTCCGCGCAGGCAAGCAAAGATTATATTTTTACATCCTTTCCATCCTTGGTCTTGCGGCGACGTTCTTCGCACTTGCTTCCTTGTTTTCCGTTGTCATTGATCTGGTTTTCACGCGGGCATACCTGAGCAGTGGTGGATTTGCCTCCCCGCTGTCAACAGCGCTGGGCGCTCTTGTGGTAGGTCTACCTCTATGGCTGATGACCTGGCGTCCTGTGCAGGCAGACGCATTGGAGGAAGGATCGGTCGGTGACCATGCGCGTCGTTCGGTGATCCGCAAGGCTTATTTATATCTGGTTCTGTTTGCCTCCGTCATTGGTGGAATGGTTTCGGGTGGAATTTTAATTTTCACCCTGATCAATTCTGCGCTGGGCGGCGGACCTGCCGATGTCACAAAGTCTGCGCTCAACTCCCTTCAGGTATTGATTTTGTTCGTGGTACTGTTGCTGTATCACCTTTCTGCTTTGCGGCGGGATGGTGCGACGCGCGCTGATGAGTTGGAAGCCAAACAGGAAAATTTCAAGCTTGTTGTGCTGGATAACGGTGATGGCTGGTTCGCTGAATCCGTCAAAGCTGCTTTTGCAAAACGCGCACCAAGACTGCAATTAACGATGGTGAATTTGACCGAGGGGATCCCGTTTGACTTGAAAGCGGATGCCCTTGTGTTACCAGGCTCCCTGGCAGTCAATCCGCCGGAAATGGCTGAAACCTGGATCCGCTCGTTTGCCGGCTTCAAACTCATCGTCGAGGATGAAGTGATGGATGCCGCCTGGATGAGCGATTTTGGACAGGCCGCGGATTCAGCACAGGCATTGGCTGAGGGACAGAAACTCCGATTCGCACCTGGAAAAGGTATGTCCGCCTGGACATACGTAGCCTACGCTTTTGCGGTTTTGTTTGCGTGTCAACTTCTTATTATGCTTTTGTCGCTCGGTGTTCAATTGGTCGCTGGTTTTTAATGATATACTTTTGAAAAAATTAAACAGGAATCGAGGGCGAACACCAATGAAAGTAACTGTCCTTCAAGAAAATCTTGCACGCGGTTTGAGTATTGTCTCTCGCGCCGTTTCTCCGCGCAGTACACTCCCCGTTCTTTCCAATATTTTGATTGCAAGTGATGAAGGCCGTCTGCGGCTCTCCGCCACCAACCTTGAGTTGGGCATTACCTGTTGGATCGCGGCGCGTATTGACGAAGAAGGCTCAACGACAGTGCCTGCGCGGACCTTCGCCGACCTGGTGAATACCCTGCCGGGCGATCAGGTTCAATTGTCTTTGGACGTGAAGACGCAGACCCTGCATTTGAAGGGCGGCACGTCAAATAATGATATTAAGTGCATTGATGCGCAGGAGTTCCCGCCTTTGCCCGTGCCTGAAATGGATGGTGCGGTGGCTTTGAATGTGGTGGATTTCAAAGAGATGATCCAGCAGGTTGCGTTTGCTGCTTCGACAGATGAAGCCCGTCCCGTGTTGATGGGTGTGCTGATGAATGTTGAAAAGGAAAACGTGACGATGGTGGCGGCGGATGGTTTCCGCCTTTCTGTTCGCAAGGCGCAATTGTCACAGCCCTCGGCGCACCCATTGAATGTGATCATTCCCGCCCGCGCTTTAAATGAATTGGCGCGTGTGGCAACTGACAGCGAAGAACCCATTTACATGGTGGTTCCAAAAAATCGCGGACAGGTTCTCTTCCGTGTGAAAGATGTGGAAGTTGTCTCGCAGTTGATTGAAGGCACATTCCCCGACTACCAGCAGATTATTCCGCGTAATTACAAATCGCGTACTTTGGTTTCCACGGCGTCCCTGCTCAAAGCCTGCAAGCAGGCCGAGATATTTGCCCGCGAAGGTTCCAATGTGGCTCGTTTTGACATCAAACAGTCCAACGGCGAAATGCAGCCGAGTGAAGTCGAGATCTCAGCCACATCTGAAGAGACAGGCAAGAATGAGACCATCGTCGAGGCCACAGTGGATGGCGGCGGGGTGCTGATTGCATTCAATGTCAAATTCCTGCGTGAAGCATTGGAGGTTATCAAAACTCCCAATGTGGCGCTGGAAACATCCGCAGCGAATACGCCTGGTGTGATCAAGCCGGTGGGCGACGACAAGTTCCTGCATGTTATCATGCCCATGCACCTGGGTTGATGAAAACAAGTTAATACGAAACACAGTCCGCTGAACAGGAATGTTTGGCGGATTTTTATAATACCCCGGGACCTGAAAGTTTTATTAAACGCATCAGGTTATTCAGTAATTTTCAGGTGAACCATGACTTTTCCAAAAATATCGGTTGACAATGTATTGCGGATCTTTCTTGCGATCAATCAATATCCCATTTTGAGTAAACGTATCCGTTCGCGCATGAGAAAAGATCTGTACGCGCGCGGGATCATTACAAAGGAAAATCTCGACGCTGAAACGCGTAAAAAAGGGATCGAATCACAGGTGCGTGAGGGGCTGCATAATCCATTGGAGGAGGAGCAAGCGGATGTGTGGGAAACGCGTATTCTACGTATCCGTGATTCATTGACCGATTTTTACTATGCCTACAACCTGCCCTATGAGGAATTTGAGAATCTCGTTCGCCAGTTGTTGACCGAACATGGCAGTCCTGACACAGATTTTGTCTGGTTCAACCCTGAGCTTGCTCCACAGGAAATGTTGTTCGAGCAGGCGGAGATGATCGAAGCCATGCCTCCTGATGAACGTAAAAAATACGAGGCGCGGTTAAAGGAATTGAAAGTGGTGCTGATCCGTACGATAATCAGCGACCAGTTGAAATATATCAAGATTGCACGTAAATGGTTCACGGTGGGAGATTTGAAGGAGATCCGCGCGCGTAAGATCGGCGGCGGCAAGGTGGGCGGCAAGGCGGCGGGTATGTTACTCGCCATGCGTATCATTAAAGAGACTGCCCCTGCGGATGTTGCTCAACGTTTCAGACTGCCCGTATCCTACTATCTCGGCTCGGATGTTTTCTATAACTTTTTGACCTTCAATGGTCTTGTTCATTGGAACGATCAAAAATACAAAACAGATGAAGAAATGCGCGCAGATCACCCCAGGCTGTGTGCTGATTTTCAGCAGGGATATTTTCCAGCCGAGATCATGGAAAGCCTTGAGCGTGTTTTGCAGGATGCCGGCGACAGGCCATTGATCGTCCGTTCTTCGAGTTTGTTGGAGGATAATTTCGGCACATCGTTTGCAGGAAAATATGAAAGCATTTTCCTGCCGAATCAAGGCAGCCACGACCAAAATTATTCCGCACTGACCCACGCCATCACAACCATCTACGCCAGCGTTTTGAATCCTGATGCGCTGTTGTATCGTCACCTTAAGGAACTTGCGGATTACGATGAGCGTATTGGAATTCTTATCCAATTTGTGGAGGGAGAAAGATCAGGGAAATATTATTTCCCCCAGGCGGCGGGAGTCGCATTCAGCAGGAATATGTACCGCTGGTCACCGCAGATCAAACAGGAGGATGGCTTTCTGCGTCTCGTTTTTGGTCTTGGCACGCGCGCGGTTGATATGCTTGGGGATGATTATCCGCGTCTGGTAGCGCTCAGCCATCCCCGTTTACATTCCTCTTCAGATGTCCGTACCATCAAAAGGTACTCCCAGCAGAGCGCAGATGTAATTGACCTCGAATCGAACACGTTCAAATCTGTTCCTGTCTGTGAATTGCTTGATGCCGACTATCCCCCGCTTCGGTTTATTGCCCAGGTCGAGGAGGATGGGGACCTGATGCCGATCCGCTCACGCCTTGCAGCGTCCGAGAAGATGGTTGTCACCTTTGATGGACTGCTTTCCCGTGTTCCTTTTGCCTCCAATATGCGGACAGTATTGAATTTGTTGGAGACTCATTACAAATCTCCCGTGGATACTGAATTTGCTTTGGAAATCATCGACCCTGAAGGACATCCCGATGTGCAGATCACACTTTTGCAGTGTCGTCCACAAAGTCATATTCAAGATGGCGTTGAGGTTCAGATCCCTGCAGACCTTAAGGAGGAGGATATCATCTTCTCATCGCAAATGATGGTCCCGCAGGGCTCCGTGCATAATATTCGCTATATTCTCTTTGTGCCATCCGAGGGGTATTTCAGCCTTGCCACGCAAGCCGAAAGGACCCAGCTTGAGCGCGCGATCGGTCAGCTAAATTCTGTGCTGAAGGACGAAACATTTATTGCGGTTGGCCCCGGGCGCTGGGGAACCTCCACGCCTGATCTTGGCGTGCATGTCACCTACAGTGACATCTATAATTCGCGCGCGCTGGTTGAACTGGCTGGAGAGGAAGTTGGCGCTTCGCCTGAGCCTTCCTTTGGCACCCATTTTTTTCAGGATTTAATGGAAGCGGATATTTATCCGCTTGGTGTGTTTCTCGATGACGAGAATACGATTTTCAAGCGTGAACTTTTTTATGATACACCCAACCGTTTAAATGAATTTATCTCAGTGGATAACCCGCGTGTGATCAATGCCTTGCGATTAATCTCCATTGTGGACTATCGCCGGCATCACCACCTTGATCTGATCATGGATGCGCAAAAGAGTTATGCGGTTGCATTCCTTGTTGGGGAGGGTGACGCCGAAGGAGCGGATGAGGATGTTGTGACGGGGACCTCGCCTTCAAGCCTGGAATAAGATCCATGCATAACAAAAATGGAACCGCCTTTTTCAGGGCAGTTCCATTTTTGTTGTTTACATATATAGAACATGTGTTCTGTATATGTGTTGATCTATGCTGCCTGACTCACTACCTGTTTATTATTGTTGACTGGGTCCAGTACTGGCAGCCGCCTCGTTCTTATGAGCCATAGGATGAACAACCCCATGCCGATCCATGCAATTGGCGCAGCAAGCGTCCCCCCGATCGCCATGTCAAATCCGGGTTCAAAAAACAACACAGGCAATCCGGCAACTGCATTGACAGATCCGTGTGCCAGTGCGGCAATCCAGGGACTCTTTGTATTCAAATAGAGCCATGCAAAAATTGTTCCAAGCAATATACAGAAGACGATCATCATGAAGATCCCCAGGATCGGATATCCAGGGTAATTATGTCCCTGCGCAATTGCAGGTGCATGCCATACTCCCCAAATGATGCCGCTGATGATAATCGCCTTCCATTGCCCGATCGGTATAAGATGTGGAAGTAGAAATCCGCGCCAGCCTAATTCTTCTCCAAGTGTAAAAAGGATATTGATGAAAGGCGCAAGGGTGAATGCAAGTAAAACCTGGGCGGCGATGATCATTTCGGCCGGAATTGAATTTCCGCCTGCGGCTGAGGCCATTGAATCGCGAATCAGGGTGAAGTTTAAATCCAACTTTGCAATGCCGAATAATAAGGTCAGTAGTCCGCCAAGGATGGATAGTCCTATGGGCAGAAGCCACGCCCAGAGGTAAAAGCGTTTGGCTCCCAGTGTGTTTAATCGCAGATTCTTTAACGGCTGCTTCATAATGAATACGGTCGTGAAGATCGCGGCGACACCTGGTCCCCACATGGCGATCGCCCATAAGACCTGAGTCATTAATTGTTTGTTGACAGGTTCCATTTCTCCAAAGAGAAGCGGAGCCATGAACAGCGGCCATGAAATTAGAAATGTAATTCCTAAAAACCAGGTCATGGATTTCCTCTCCATTTTCTTTTCTCCTAATTATGTGACGGCATAGATCGGCCCCGCCTTGTTGTGGCAGATAGCGGACGTTTCGCGATTACGTTGATCTTGTTCATATTCTCAAGAATATGCGTGGATATTACCTCCCAGCCTTCCTCGCCCCATTCATTCAAGAGTCGTTCCAGTTCATCTGCCTTCACGCCAGACCAGAATGATCCGACGGTTTGTACGCGATATTCCCATTCTTTGACATCATCAGCCATTTTAAACTCCTTATATATTGGCGGAAATATAAGAGTTACTTTTAACACAAGCCACTACAGGGGCATTTTTTTTGGTTTTTCCAATGTTTCACGTGAAACTTTTATGCTTTTGTCTCGCCACGGTACAACACATAGGAATAGATCACAAGAAATAAACTAGACCCGATCAGGGGCGCGAACATCAACCAGAATGCAGTTGTGCCGCCAAAGAACCCTCCGATGACCGCCAGTACACCCGATGCCATGAAAAGGGTGGAACCCAGTTGATGGGTCTTATCCCAAACACCATCACTGGACAATGTCCATGGGGTGCGGATGCCGATGAAGAAGTTCCGTTTGGCTTTTCTCAACATGGCTCCAATGGCGATGAACAGCAGCCCCATGAAAGGCAGCATTGCCGCGCTCATCTTGAAATCCTTGTGTCCGAGGCTCCAGGCTAACGTCAACCCGTGAATGTAAAGCATGAATGCCACCATCAGTACGATGAAAAGATTGAAACTCCCGCGAAATTGCGCGATGTTCGCCTTAAGCGGGTCCATCCCCGGAAGAACCAGGAATAGAACCAGCATCCCCAGCGTTGTGAGCGGCATTAGAGATACACCCCAGAATTTTGGGATGGTTCCATCCACCTCATCGTTTACATTCCAATGTGAAGCCATTTGATCTGGAAGTTGATTCCACAGAACTGCGCCTGCCAGTAATGCCAGCGCGATCAAGACAAGGGCGATCATGGATGTTGTTTTTGTTGTCATATTATTTTCCTTTCCGGGACGTTTCACGTGAAACGTCCCGGGCATGCAAGGGAGGCTGTGTCCCTGCTTATTTTTCCTTCGGTAAATTATTCTGCGCCATGGATACCATGCCGCTCAACCCGCCAAGATTCATTGAGTCCACCGCCGAGGATGGAACGATGACCAGGGCGCCCTTTTCCTTTAATCCTTCGAATAACATGTTCATTGCGCGCAAGTGCAGTGCAGTTGGATTGTTAATATAAGCTTGTGAGGCTTCGGCGAACGACGCCGCGATCTGCTGTTCAGATTCGCCAAGGATTACGCGAGCCTGCCGTTCTCGCTCAGCCTGAGCCTGGCGTGACATCGCATCTTCCAGAACCTGCGGGATGACCACATCCCGGATCTCTACTGATTGCACGGTCACGCCCCAGGGCGTTGTGCGTTCATCTATGATCTTCTGTAATTCCGCATCCATCTTGGCGCGACCGACAAGAATATCCGCCAGTGTCATCTGCCCAATGATCTCACGCAAAGCCGTCTGTGCCGCCCACGCAATTGCGGAGTTGTAATCGGTCACTTCCAACGCGGCTTTTTCAGCGTCCCATACCACCCAGAACAAAACAGCATCCACGTCAACGGGCACGGTGTCTTTTGTCAGCGTTTTTTCGGCAGAAAAGGACGTGACCGCCACGCGATGGTCGATCCACATTACGGCTGTATCAATGATCGGGGTGACCCAGAACAAGCCAGGGCCTTTCAACCCTTTGAACTTCCCGAGACGCAGGACGATCACTTTCTCCCACTGCGAGGCAACCTTGATCGCAAAAAGAAAATAGGTTCCGATCATCAACCAGAAAAGAACCCATGCACCAAGTAGTCCGTCTGCGTAGCGTCCTTCGCCAAAGATTGCCCCTGCAATAGCAACCACAAGGAACACTGCAAATAATGTCCCTGCGATTGGCGGTATGTGCTGGTCATCTTTCCTGTTCTGGATCACCGATTTGAGTAGTTTTGTATTCATTTTTTACATTCTCCTGATTAATCACTATTCGTTGTCTTTATCAGCCGCTTCCTTGTGTAGCTGCAGTCTGTCTCTAACCATCTGCCTGATTTCCCGCTCTGAGAACCCCAACCGAAACGCCTCTGCTATGAATCTTTTTGTCAGCGCTGAAAATGATTCATGTCTCAGTTTTTCGCTGACCTCAGGCGGCGGAATTTCGGTGATGTACGTACCGCGTCCTTGCTGCGTGGATATGATCCTTGCCTCATCCAAGATGCGATAAGCACGCGCCACGGTGTTGAAGTTGACTCTCAGTTCCTCAGCCAGTGCTCGTACCGTTGGCAGCTGATCGCCCGGTTGGATGATCTTGTTTGCCAGTTGGTTTTGTATCTGGTTGACGATCTGTGTGTAGATGGGAAGTCCGGAATGAAAATCGAGCTGAAGGGAGAGTTTTTTGTCGCTCATAAGTCATCCTTGATATTGTACTAATTGTATCATTGAATTAATTGTATCCTTAAAGCGCGTTTTGTCAAGAGGGTTATGGAGCACAATACTCGTTTCCATTCTTCGGGAATACATGGGGCGAAATAAAAGATCTGGCTGCATGGGTTTCTGTCAGGAAGGAGTCCCTGCCGGTTTTTAGAATGAGTACGCAGGTGAAAATGGAACTGTTCTATTTATGGTCCTCTTATGATTTAAAGATAATCTGCATGGTAGAATTTGGATGCATTCAAATCAAGGAGTAGAAAAATGGAATCAAAAACTGGTACGTGGACTGAGAAGAAGGGTTTAGCCCAAATGTTAAAAGGCGGCGTCATCATGGATGTGGTGAATGCTGAGCAAGCCCGTATTGCAGAAGAAGCGGGTGCGTGTGCGGTGATGGCTTTGGAACGTGTGCCCGCGGATATTCGCGCGGATGGCGGCGTGGCCCGCATGTCCGACCCCGATATGATTTTAAAGATTATGGACGCGGTTAGCATCCCTGTCATGGCGAAATGCCGTATTGGTCATTTTGTGGAAGCGCAGATTTTGGAGTCACTCGGCGTGGATTACATTGACGAGTCTGAAGTGCTCACCCCTGCTGATGAAGAACATCATATTTTAAAACACAACTTCAAAGTGCCGTTTGTTTGTGGTTGCCGCAATATCGGTGAAGCCTTGCGCCGCATTGGGGAAGGTGCAGCGATGATCCGTACGAAGGGTGAGGCTGGCACAGGTGATGTCGTTGAAGCGGTTCGTCACGCGCGCAGTGTGCTGGGTTCGATCCGCCAATTGCAGGGAATGTGTGAGGAAGAGTTGATGACTTTCGCCAAAAATAACGGCGCGCCATATGAATTGATCAAGGAGACAAAGGAGCTTGGACGCATGCCTGTTGTGAATTTTGCGGCTGGCGGAGTGGCTACTCCTGCAGATGCGGCATTAATGATGCAACTTGGTGTGGACGGCGTGTTTGTTGGCTCTGGTATCTTTAAGAGCGGTGATCCTGCCAGGCGTGCGGCAGCTATTGTGAAGTCAGTGACTTTTTATCAGGATGCCTCTGTTCTTGCAGAAGTCAGCAGGAACCTCGGCGAGGCGATGGTGGGACGCAACGTCTCACAAATGCCCGAAAACGAGAAGATGGCGGGGCGGGGTTGGTAAAAAATCCCTGGTAATTTGCTATTTGTGATCGGTAAAAAGCCGGTCACTGCAGGATATTTGCTAAAAGTAAAACTATGAAAATAGGTGTCCTCGCCTTGCAAGGCGATTTTTCAGAACATATCTCCATGCTTAAGAACCTCGGTGTGGAGGCGATTGAGGTCCGGTTACCAAAACATCTTGATGGCTTGGATGGTTTGATCATTCCCGGCGGTGAGTCCACTACAATTGGAAAATTGGCTGTTACATATGGCTTGATGGATCCGTTAAAGCAGTTTGGAAAGAGTCACGCCATTTGGGGAACATGTGCTGGCGCGATCTTTCTTTCGAAAGATGCAAGTTCCGACCAGCCTTTGCTTGGTTTGATGGACATCAAAGTACAGCGCAATGCCTTTGGGCGTCAGGTGGATTCGTTTGAGACTGACCTGGAAATTGATGAATTGATGAAAATCACTGGTACCGAGCATGCTTATCACGCGGTCTTTATCCGCGCCCCATTGATCGAGTCTGTGCATGGAAATGCAAGAGTCCTGTCTGCACTTGAAGATGGCCGCATTGTTGCAGCGCAGGAAGGTCATTTGCTTGCGACGTCATTTCATCCTGAGTTAACAGATGATGCGCGTTTCCATCAATATTTTCTTTCATTGGCTGGCTAAAAGTGAGCCTTGAAGAGGTTCTTGGACAATCATAAGGCTTTAAGGTCCTCTTTTAAAATATGACCATACGCCCGCTTGACCTACTTGATATTCCCATCATCAGCCGCTATCGAAACGATGTATTAACCCTTGATAGTGCGCGTGCCCTCACGCGTGGACATCCGTTGGGCGCGATGGGATTGCTGGCGTATATCAACCCTGCACGGCATTTGTATGCGGCGATCGCCAACGGCGGAGACTCCGCCCTGCTGGGTGGGGTCATTCATTCGCGCGGGGAATCATTTGCGAAATTGTTGTATCTGGCACCATCCTCTCGATTGGCTGATCGGCAGCTGCCGTCATTGATCGAACATCTTGCAAGCCAGGCGGGTGAATGGAATGCGTTTCATGTAACGGCTGAAGTGGACGAGACAAGCGATGTTTTCCCAGCTCTGCGGATGGCAGGCTTTTCTGTCTATGCCTGGCAAAGGCTTTGGGATGTGAGCGGGGTCGGGAAAACAGAATCAAACCATGATGTGGGTTGGCGGCGGGCTCAGTCGTTTGACCTGCCTGCGGCGCAGAGTCTGCATTATCAAATCGTACCGCCGTTGTTGCATCCTGTTGAACAGGCGCCGCATCGTATTCGGGGCTTTATTCATTCAGAAAACATGAAGTGTTATGCAAGTGTTACTTCCGGCATGTATGGCATCGTTTTGACGCCGCTCATTCATCCTGATGAGAATAATGTAAGCGATAAAATTGGTGCGCTTGTGTCAAGCCTGCCCGACCGTGGCGGCCGGCGGGTGTACCTCAATGTGCGTTCCTATCAAACATGGCTTGAGCCGGTTTTGGAAGACCTCGGCGCAAAAGCATCGCCGCGTCAGGCTGTGATGGTGAAGCATCTTGTCCGCCTGATTCAGGAAGGTCAACAGGTACGGGCTGTGCCTGCGAGTGTCAATGTACAGCCTTCACGAATCAGCAGAATGGATACGGATGAGTAATTGGTTTTCATATGGGAATGGTGATCGTGTCAGCAGCGTAAGCGCAGATGGGGGCGTGGTTCTGCGTGATGAGGTACATGAAGCAGGTGTGCGCCTGACCATGAAATGCTGTAAGAGCTGTGTTTCTGTTTCGTGCAGTATTTACGGCTGGATGCACCATATCCGTTTTTTTGACACAGTAACCGATGCACAACGCGAATTCCTATTGATGAAACCCCCGCTGGCGAACATGGTTGAGAATATTTTATCGGCAGGCAAGTGCGATCTCAAAACATGGGATGCAATTGCGGAATTTGTGAGGCTGTTCCCATAATGTTAAAAGCACTTATCTTTGATTTTGACGGTCTGATCCTCGATACTGAAACACCCGAAGTCTCTGTCTGGCAATCCATTTACAGAGAGCATGGATATGAGTTACCTGTGGCCGAGTGGGAGAAGACAATTGGCGGCTACGGTATCTCGAACTTTGATGCGGCGGAACATCTTGAACTTCTATCCCAGGGACGGCTGGATGCTGTTTCGGCACGAATGCGCCACCGGAAAGAATCTGAGAAAATCGTTCATACCAGCCCTGTTTTGCCGGGTGTTATTGATATGATCGAACAGGCAAAAAAGAATGGATTGCAGGTTGCCATTGGTTCCAGTTCTCCGCATTCATGGGTGGATGAGCATGTAAAACGGCTTGGCATCTTCGATTATTTTGACCATATCATTTGCCAGGATGATGTCCCGGCTGGCAGAACAAAGCCCAATCCTGATATTTTCCTGAAGGCGCTCGACCAACTCAATGTGAAGCATGATGCAGCTGTCGTTTTTGAAGACTCACCCAACGGTGTCACTGCAGCGCGTCGCGCGGAAATATTTGTGGTGGCGGTTCCCAATCCGATGACTGCGAAAATGGGCGTGAAGGGCGATATTACGCTTCCATCCCTGGCGGGGTTATCCCTGCATGAATTAAATGAACACGTAAAAAAAGGGGATGTCTTTGCTGGATAAAAAAAATATATTTGCCGCTGGTATATTTCTGGCACTGGCGGGGGGATTATTTTTTGCTGTCAATGGACGATCGAACGAAAACTCTGCCATTCCCACCGTGGCTGTTTTACCCGCGCCCACACTTGAGCCTGTCCGAATCCCTGAAACAATCCCTGTTGCGGATGGTGCGCTCAAGGATTCGATCATAGCCGCTGGTGATTTTCTTGTGCGCCAGCAGCTTCCGAACGGTGAGCTTTCCTATCAGGTGGATTTTATGACTGGAGAAAGGGAGTACTCCCCGTCACATGTTCGATTGATGGCAGGGACAGGCTCTCTTTTTACAGTATGCAGAATTTCCTCTGATACTAAATATTGCATTGCGGGTGATCTTGCGCTTGAACATTATCTGGAATTGCTGGTAAAAGATCCTGAAAATTTCAGGGGTACTTGTTTTTATACCGAGGGAAATTGTCAATTGGGTGGTGCCGCGCTGACCGTGGACACCATTTACAAACGCTGGCAAGCCACAGGCGATTTTTTTCTAAAAGACCGGAACCTGCTTGATACAGCAGTTGAACTTGGTTATTTCATTGTGTCCATGCGGAAACCTGGGAGCGGGTTTTATCACGCCTTCGATCCGTTCTTTGGCGGCTCAGTAGATCCCGATTTTTATATGACTTTTGCTTCTGCTGAAAGCCTGCTCGCGCTCACAGACCTGTACGAGATGACAGGCAATGAGTTTTGGCTAAATCAGGCGCGTGAAGTGAATGCATACATGATTTCACAGCCAGTCACGGAAGACCACTACCACAGTTATGCGCTTGGCAAACTGGCCCGTCTGGATTCCCTGACCAGGGCTGATCGATCCTATGCTGAACAGATTGCGCAGACGATCATTGCGGGGGAAGTCCGCTCCCTCAATTCTAAAAATACCAGTATTTCAACAGCAACAAAAGTGGAGGCGCTTGCCGCCCTGGCGCAGGTGTTTTATATTTCAGATGCCAGTTATGAATGGCTCGAACCTGAAATTCGCGCGTTCATCACTTTTGTACAGGCTCGTCAACTTCCAAAAAATAACTGTGACTGGGCACTCGCCGAAGAAATTATCACAAAATTTGGCGGAGGCATTTTTAGCAGTTGCGAAGAGCCAACCATCCGCATCGATGGATTACAAAATTGGATCAATGGGGTGACCGCATATTTGGAATATCAGAGTATGATTAAGGTGAAATAGTGTTAGCGGCTTGAGCTCCAGGTCGTTTTATTGAAGTAAAGGAGATGAATATGAGTATCGGAAAGATTAAATGGCAGTCCATCGTTTCAAAATATGCCTATCCTGAAACATGGCGCAGTTTGTGGCAGGTGTTTAATTCAGTGATTCCCTTCTTTGTGCTGTGGTATCTCGCATATCGGAGTCTTGAAATCGGATATTGGTTGACACTTTTGATCGCCGTTCCCGCAGCTGGTTTCATGGTGCGCATATTTATCATTTTCCATGACTGCACTCACGGTTCGTTCTTAAAAACTCCGCTTGCAAATAACCGACTGGGGTTGTTGCTTGGCGTGGCAGTCTGGACGCCGTATTATGCCTGGAAACATTCCCATGCCATTCACCACGCCACAGCCGGAGATCTTGACCGCCGTGGTACTGGTGATGTTTACACCATGACGGTGGAGGAATATCTCGCCGCGCCCTGGTATAAAAAATTTGGCTATCGCGTCATGCGAAATCCTTTCATCCTGTTCACGATAGGTGCCTTGATCGTATTTGTCTTCGCCCATCGGTTTTGGGATAAGAGCGCGGGCAAGCGTGAGAAGAATAGTGTTGTCTGGACCAATATTGCCTTGTTGGGTTTTGTTGGTTGGACGATCTATCACATTGGCTGGCAGGCATATTTGCTGGTTGAAATTCCAATTTTGCTCATGGGCTGCGGTGCGGGCGTCTGGTTGTTCTACGTGCAGCACAATTTTGAGCCGACCTATTGGGAGCGCCATCAGAATTGGGAATTTTTCAAAGCCGGCATGGATGGCAGTTCGTTCTACAAACTCCCAAAAATTCTGCAATGGTTTACCGGCAACATTGGTTTTCACCACATTCACCACCTTAGTCCGAAGATCCCCAATTATAAACTTGAGGAATGTCATAACGAAAACCCGATCTTTCAGATCGAACCGCTTACCTTTAGGGATAGCTTGAAGTCGTTATATTTCCGCTTATGGGATGAGCGGGAGAAGATGCTGGTAGGGTGGCGCGCAGTAAAAAAATATAAAATGAAGATGCAGGTGAGTAAATTCTAAACATGAAAAAAGGACTGGCTGAAATGCCAGTCCTTTTTTCATGTTGTAAGCCAGCCTTCACAGGTTCACAATGGCGTTTCTGATTTGTGCGGCTCATATCAACCGGTTATTTTATTATTCCTTTTTCAATTCATCCAGTCGCAGCTTGAGTTGTTGTTGTATCTCTGCTTGTTGAGGTTTGTTCGCGAGATTTTCCAATTCATATGGGTCATTTATAAGGTCATATAATTCCTTTTCGCCCGTGGAATATTCCACGTATTTCCAGTCTGCAGTGCGGACGGCATAGAATTCCGGGATTTTCGAGCCAACCCCGTCTTCGGTGGGCCAGTGTTCGATAAGGACGGCATCGCGCCAGTCTGCGTTGGGGTCTTTGAGCAGGGGCAGCAGACTCATACCATTCACATTTTCGGGTATGGCTACGCCGCCCAATTCGGCAAAGGTGGGGGCAAGGTCGATGTTTGCAACGATGTGGACATCTGTGCGGGCGGGGAACATGGCTGGTGAATAGACAATGAACGGGATGCGTGCGCAGGCCTCATAGGCGCAGTTCTTGGTCAGCCCGAAGCGGTGATCGCCGACGGTGAGCCCATTATCGGTAATGAAAAAAATGATGGTCTTTTCGCTCAAGCCTGTTTTATCCAGCGCATTCAATACCGAGGCGACCCCGTCATCGACCGAAAGTAGTGAACGCAGAATCTGCTTGTAGGAAATATCAATTTTTTCAACTGCGATCGGGTTTAGATCCTGCAAAAATTGTGGCTTGTCGCTGACATCCTCTTCCATGAAGTTTGGAGAACGGTAGGCTTCTGCCTGCAACTCTCCTGTGCGGCGGAATTGTGGGTCATGACGCTCTGCCCAAAAATATGGCGAGTGCGGATTGTAGTATGCCATGGTCAACATGAACGGTTCATTGCGTTTTGTGGAGATGTAGTCCACAGCTTTTTGTGTGATCAAGTCTGCACCAAAGATGGATTTCTCACCGTTGTATTCGACTACATTCCCATTTTCAGAGACGCTAAAATCCACATAGTATTGCGAAGCGCCAATGTCATCATCCGCGTGCAGGTTTTTTCCAAGGAAAACACCCCACTCATCCCAGCCTTGTCCCACATAACCATAGGGTTCAAGTGCATCATAATCGTTTAGATACTTGCCGAAGTACGCAGTCTGGTATCCTGCATCCTTGATCCACACGGCATAAGTGGAAGTGTCGTCGAATTTTCTTGCGCCGCCCAGTGGCCAGGTATTTGTATAAACTTCATTGTTGTGAACGTATTCCCCGCTCAAGATACTGGCGCGGCTTGGACAGCACAAAGGTGTGGTGGAGAAGCCATTTTCAAAGTTGATCCCACCTTTCATCAACACATCCCGCACGGTGGGCATGTATTGGGTCGTATGATAGGGCTGGTCATCCGTGAAGATAAAGATGACATTTGGGCGCGGGTCATCCAGCCGGGTTTGCGACGCCATTGCTTCACTTTCTGCTTTAAAGATGGTTGTTAAATAAGGTGCGGGGGTGGCGGCTGGCAGCTCCATACTGGCTGTTGGGTTTGCTTCGACGCTGACACATGCGGCAAGCAGGAAAATTCCTGTGACGATGGAAAAAAATATCGTTATGTATTTCATTTTCTGCCTTATAAATTTAGGCCTTGAAGGTTTTCCGCTGGACCAAACCGAAAATTTGCACACTTATCTTGTTTGAAAATATTACTTGTTCGCAATGGAAACCTAAAGGGGTTTGTTATGAATGGGCGCCTGGAAAAAATGTCAAAGAGGCGAATCCAATTCACGCGGGACGCAACGCGCGAGTCATTATATCGCAATAAAAAACGGGCGTGGACTGGATCCAGTCCACGCCCGTTCCATTGCCAATGGATCTAAATGACTTTTTCACGCAACACGGAACTAATATAATCCATGCTTGCCACGACCACGGCAATGGCCAGCATTTGTGCACTGGCGGCGCGGTAATTCAACAAGTTAATATTTTGTTGCAGCAGGAATCCTATGCCGCCGCCGCCCACGAAGCCGATGATGGTGGACATGCGCACGTTGATATCCCAGCGGTACATGGTGTAGGAAATATAGGGCGGGATGATCTGCGGAATGACGGCGTAGATGATGGTTTGCAAACGGTTTGCGCCCGTAGCTTCGATCGCCTCCAACGGACCAGCGAGGATACTCTCCACCTGCTCCGAGTAAAGTTTTGCAAGACTGACGATGGTATGCAAGCCCAGCGCCATCACTCCGGCAAATGGGCCAATGCCTACAGCGATGACGAACACGATCGCCATGACCAATGCTTCCACCGAACGCAAGGCGTTAAGGAATGTGCGGGTGATGGAATAGACCACCATTCCGATCGGCAGCGATTCTTTGGGTTTGGTAAAGACTGCCAACAGGAATCCCGCTGATGCTCCAACTGTCACCGGACCCCATAAGGTGTACATGGGCTCACCAATTTGATACAGCCATTCGATCAACTGTCCTACCAGCCCCAGCACGGTTGCTCCGGCAATGGTGGTCAATACCAAATTCAGGGTTTTGATTCCGGATGCGGGTAATTTCTCTGAACCCTGTTGTCCCAAACGTCCCAAGGTGCTGCTTAGGGTGCCCCCGGCAGCCAACGCTCCCAGGGCTGGGGTGATGATGGCGACAATATCTCCCACCTGGAAGAGGAAATACCCCAGGAAACCAAATGAACCCAGTGCCGCCTCGAGGGATTGTCCACTGCTCATTGCCAGGCTGGCGAGTTGAAATAATCCATAAAAGCCGAGCAGGACCACCAGCAAGATGACTCCCAAACGGGCAAGGCGTGTGGACTGGCTTGGGAGGGTGATCTCCTCCTGGGGCAAAGCCCAGCGTATCCCGAGCCACATTAGCGCAGGCGCCAATAGGATGCCCGCCAGATTGATCCAGACATTCGAGCCAACAGATGCGCTAAGATCTCCAACTCCCCGCACGATCACAAATCCGATCAATATCCCAATAGGCCATCCCAAAACGGAAAGGGAGATGCTGGTCAACGGGCTTTTGACGGTCTTCATCAGGTTGCGTGCGGCGATGAAACTGAGGGGGATGGCAAGTACGGTGCCAAAGACAGTCGCTAACAGGGCAAGGAATACAGTTTCGACGATCTTATTCCAGGTGTCGTGCGCAGTCTGGGAAAAATGCGGCGAGCCGATATTCCTGCGAAGTGTGGCGCGGATGTATTGCACGTCATCGCTGGGCCGCTTGGGAATTTCCATGCTCGAGATGAAATGCCCATCGGCATCGGTCTCCGCATTTACACGTCCAAGCGATACTACATTGTTGGGATCACTGCCGGGGACAAAGCGCAAGGGGCCGATCGTATATGGGGCAAAGTTGAAACCCTCCACCTGAATCACATCACCGGGCTCCGCGCAGGCTGGGGAGATGACAATATAAGGTTCGGATGAATTTTGATCTGCCGGGGTAGAGCCGCCGTTTTGCTGGCAGGGAACGTAGATGGGTTGGTTGACGACTTCTTCCACCTGGTCATATTCCAGAATATCCGGTTGAGCCAGCGCTCGTGTAACCCGGATCAGACTCTGCTGGCGGTTTTCGCTGCGGAGTTCTTCGAGGTTAACTTTGGTGATCTGAAAGCCGTATGCAAATATGATCAGCGCCAGAAAAGTGCCCAGCCCAATTTGTATGGATTTCCATGGGGATGCTTTCTTTTTGTTGTTCATGGTTTCACCCTACCCGCTCGGCATCGCGCCCGTAAATTTCCTTGAACTTGTTGTCGTCAATCTCTGTTGGCAATCCTTCAAAGACCAGTTTGCCTTCATTGAGGGCAACCACCCGATCCGCATAACGGTGTACCAGGTCAAGAAAGTGCAGGCTGCAAAGCACGCTGACTCCATCGTTTTTGTTAATATCTTCCAGGTGAGACATAATGCTGTGTGCCAGCACCGGGTCAAGGCTGGCAACCGGCTCGTCAGCGAGAACCATCTTCGGGTCCTGCATCAAAGCACGCGCAATGCCCACGCGCTGTTGCTGCCCACCGCTTAATTCATCAGCACGCTGGTATGCCTTTTCAGCAATTCCAACCCGCTCCAATTGTTTGATGGCTTTCTCTATGTCTTCCCTGGGGAAGCGGTTTAACAAACTCCAGGCAGGGTTGACGTAGCCCAGCCGTCCTGCAAGCACGTTGGTAATGACTTTCGAGCGGTGTACCAGGTTGAAGTGTTGGAAGACCATGCCGATCTTGCGGCGGATGCGGCGCATCTCCTCCTGGGAAGCGGCAGTGATATCTTCGCCATTCCAGAGGATCTGCCCTGCGGTGGGTTCGATCAGGCGGTTGATGCAGCGCAACAAGGTTGATTTCCCCGATCCGCTCAACCCAATGACCGCCAGAAATTGCCCATCCGGCACTTCAAAGCTGACGTTATCGAGTGCTTTAACTCCGCCGTCGTAAATTTTGGTCAGGTTCTTGATTTGCAGCATAATGGATCATCCTGAGAACTATGATGCCAGCGCACCAGCGCGCTGAAAGTTCTTCATTATAAAATATATCCCGCCCTTATTCTTTATGAGTTTTCACTTGATTAAGAATCCCTGAAGGTTTCCTTAAAAATATTTTGCCAGACCATGCTTGGTTAATAAAATTTTGGGGCAGGAAAAAAAACCTGCCCCAAAATTATTAAAAATCTAGTGGAGATTATTCTTCGATGGTGTAGCCGGTGGCTTCGACCATGGCGCGAACCATGTCATATTCTGCGTCGGTGGCGGGTGCAATGCCAGACCAGCCGTAGAAGTCGGCGCTGCCGATGGAGGCATCCCATGCTTCGGTTTCGGCAAAGGCAACAAGTGCTTCTTCGATCTGGGTACGGACTTCAGCAGGGAACTCGGGTCCGAAGGACATGGTGTCGTTCGGGATGGCGGCGGAGACAGCCAGAATGCGGACTTTCTGCATCACGTCCGGGGCCTCAGTGCGGATGTTGGCGCGGGCATCGAGAATGCGATAGCCGTCACACAGCAACTTCTTACCTTCGGCATCGGGTGCGCAGTTTGCAATTGCCTCTTCAGGAATTTCATACTGTTCCAGAGTGGTGATCTTGCCAGCGAGATAGTCGTCATAGGTGAAGACGGGGGCGCCTTCGGGGGTCAAGGGCACACTGTAGAACACGGTACCAAATTCGACTTCGCCATTGTACACAGCGGTAACGGTCTGGTTGTGACCGCCGGTCTGAACCTGTTCGCCGGGGGTGATGCCGGCGGCAGCGAATTCAACTGCGGGAACCATGTAGCCGGAGGTTGAACCCTGGTCTCCAAAGCCCCAGGTTGCGCCTTCGAGGTCGGCAAGGGTTTGGTATTTACTGTCGCGGGCGACGATGTATTCAGCCCAGTAGACGGGGTAGCCATAGCGGACGGCTTTGAAAGCAACATCCACGCCGCACAACTGGCTGGCGATGGCATAACCAAGACCTGGAATGAAAGCCATGGTGTCCGCCGGGGAGGCGCACATTTCTTCGATCGTGGCGGCGTATGAGGTGGGGACGGTAACTTCGAAGGTCAAGCCGGTGGCTTCGCTTAAAGCGGCAGCCATCACTTCACCGCCGGTGGTGATGATGTTTGCATCCACGGAGGGAACAAACAATACTTTGATCGGATGTTCAGGGGAACCGACTGCGGGCATGGGCGGCTCAGTGGGAGCGGGCGCTTCGGTGGGGGCTTCGGTTGCAACAACAGGGGCTTCTGTAGCGACAGGAGCTTCAGTCGCGGGGGCGCCGCAAGCCGACAATACCAGCGAAGCGGCTACGACGAGGGTCAATAGGACGAACACGAAACGTTTATTCATATCTTCTCCTCTTAAGAGATACAAGTTTTATGGGGCAGTGTATGCCCCTGACCAAATGATAATACCCCATATCAATTATGCAAACAAGTACGCTTATGTTAAAAAACTTTATCAGTTTCTTTTCGGAAATATAATTTTCCGCCGATGTCCATTGCCATCAGGATCCTGATGTGAACAGTTTGAGTTCTGATTCCTCATTGGGTAATTTGATCATCCGCTCGAATTTCAACCCGGCTTTTTCCAACACTCGGATCGAACCGATGTTGTCAGGTGTGGTGATGCCCAAAACCCGGCCAATCCCCAGCGTGTTCCTGGCGTATGCCAGTACCGCAGAAACAGATTCGGACGCATACCCCTGCGACCAATATTGCGGCAGGAAAGCGTAGCCTACATCCACATTGTCCAACCCGCTGCGTTTGATCAGTCCACAAATACCGATGGGTATCTGGCTTTCCTGCAGCAGGGTCAGGTATACACCAAAGCCGAGACGCTCATAGGACTCAATATAACGAGCTAAAATTATCTTGCGCGCGTCATCCAATGTTCGCACGCCGCGATCTCCAATGAATTGAATAAAGGAGGGCTGGTTTAACAGATCAAGCATGAACTCGGCATCCTCCACGGTTAATTTGCGGAGCGTTAAGCGTTCGGTTTCAATAACGGTCATGAGGGTTCGTCCTTGAGTGTGTTGGTTTCTGCGTGAAATTATACCCAGGGCGGTCACAAACTGCGCTTTTTTAGAAGGCGGGAAGCGCAATTTGTGACCGTGGGTATTATATATTGCTGATTTTTAAAGCATGGGAACAAAAAAACCATCCCGCCAGTTGACAGGATGGTTTTGATCACATGTTTCGCTTCCCAAAATACGGTTCCGGCCAACTTATGTTACTAACCGTGCCTAAGGCTTGGTCAATTGAAAAGCGTGGTTCGAGCGAATATTCGTAATGTTCCGTGAAGGTGGGTCACTAAACCAGGATGAATTTCTCAGGTTTCGTGCCACAGACAGGACAGGCATCTGTCGGCTTGCCGAATTCAATGTAACCACAGATCGGGCAGAGGTAGAAATCAACTTCGGTCAGATCCTTGCCTTGCTGTACTGCTTCCAAAGCCAGTTGATATAGTTTGGCGTGGACTGCTTCTGCTTCCAATGCGTAGCCGAACATGCGTTTGGATTTATGACCTTCAGCTTCCGCCTGCTTGAACATGGGCGGATACATTTCTTCAGTTTCGTGTGTCTCACCTGTGATGGCTGCCAGCAGGTTTTCGGCGGTGGTGCCAATGCCTTCCAGCGACTTGAAATGCCCTTCGGCATGAATACGTTCTGCTTCTGCGGTGGTGCGGAACAGCCGTGCAATGTTCGCGAATCCATCCTGTTCGGCTTTTTTTGCGAAGGCTCGGTACTTTTGGTTTGCCTGACTCTCGCCGGCAAATGCTTCCTTTAAATTGTCCTGTGTGCTTTTCATGTAAAACCTCCTGAGTCAGTTTGTGATGTTTATCACACATATTGTATATCAAAATCTTTTTTTTGTGAGGAATAACCTCAAATACCGCTGTGCCTATCTTATTTTTCTGATGAGTTACACGCGAGGCGCATGCTGTTGACAGACTCAGCCGTCCGCCTTAGTGGGTTGCTCACGATCACTCATTTAATCCATGTGTACCACTGGAATTTTACTTTCAGGCGGTTGCTCCTTTAGTTCCTGGTGTGGGGTAAAGAAAACTGCCACCAGTCCAAGCGTGGCGGATATAAAAGCGATGACAAAGACCAGGTGGATCGAGTCTGCCATTGCGAGACGTACGCCTGCGTCAACGACGATCTGCGTGCCCGGTAAAGGGTCGAGTAATTGCGCCACCAATTTTGGGTCAAGGCCGGATGCGCTCAGGTTCGAGGCGAGGCGAATGCTCAAGGCGGCGCCCATCACGCTTACTCCGAGAGTCCCGCCCATGGAACGGCTGAATTGAAGCGTGGAAGTCGCTGTACCAAGATGACGCCGCTCTACATTGGTCTGGACCGCGACCAAAAACGATGGGATGGAAAGTCCCATGCCGACGCCCATCATGGCGACAAAGACCATCATCATGACCTGGCTCGACTCTGCGCCGATCAGTGTCATTAGAAATGAACCTGTGACAAATACGGTTGTTCCGATCACGCCCAGTCTGCGATGACCTACAGTCAGGATCAGTCTCATGCCGATGATACTTGCTGTTACCCAACCCAAAAGCATGGGTGTGATGGTGATGCCGGCTTGCGTTGCGCTGGTTCCCATCACCGATTGGACGAAGAGCGGGAAGAAGGAAACGCTCCCGAACATGGCCCAGCCTGTGAAGACCCCATGCGCAATGGAGGTGGCAAACAGGCGGTCACGAAAAAGTCTGATCGGCAGGATCGGGTCTGCGATGCGGTTTTCAACCCAGACCAATGCGATGAACAGGGCTGCGGCAGTTGCGATCAGGATCCAACTGTTGAATGTGCCAAAATCCATGAGGCCGAGCAAGAGTGAGACAACGCTGGCAGTCAGCAGCGCCGCACCGAGATAGTCCACGGCCGGCCTTTCGTGATGTTGAGCCTGTTCCTGCCACGCAAATGCGACCAGCGCTGCAGCAAGCAAGCCAGGCACAATGTTGATATAGAAGACCCAACGCCATGTGAATTGATCCACAATAAAGCCGCCGAGCAGCGGACCTACTATGGAGGAGAATCCCCATACACCCGAGAAAAAACCCTGCATCCTGGCGCGTTGCTTTAAATTGAACATCTCGCCGATCAGGATAAATGCCAGTGGTTGGACTCCGCCTGCGCCAAGTCCCTGCAGGGCGCGCGCAAAGATCAACTGGGTCATGTTGTTGGCCAGTCCGCTCATGACTGAACCAAGAAGAAAGAGCGCCATGGCAATCGCATAGATTCGACGGCGACCGTAAATATCCGAGAGCTTGCCATATAGCGGAACGGATGTGGTGGATGCCAGCATAAAGGCCGAAAAGACCCACGAGTAATGTTCCAACCCCCCCAGTTGACCGACAATGGTCGGCATGGCGGTTGCAACAACAGTCGATTCCATCGAAGCCAGGAACAGACTGAGCATGATCCCGATCGTGACAAGAATGATACGATTACGTGACATAAATTCCTTTCAAGGTGGACCCAGGGCGATAAAATATTCGGGTAATCATACTCGAAAATAAAACAAGGACTGGCATTTGCCAATCCTTGTTTATTCCATAGGCAGACCAAAAAAACTGTCGTCCATGAATAAGCCAACCCAACTCATTGTTCAAGAATGGATAAGCAGCGTAAAGAAGACATTTGACATTATCTCCTTCGGATAGGTGGGTGCCGCATCTACTTGAACAACCGTATCATTGTGTACGGTCCAGAAACATGCCTTGTGTCTGGCACAGACAGCAATCTTTGTGGAATAATAATCATCCCAGCATCTTGAATCAAATATACAGCTAATCCAATCGCATTACAATAAAATGGAGTGAGGTGAAACATGCCTGTCTTGCAGATAATACCTGCGCACACCAAGCGGGGGGAGGCTTGATGGTGCTGTGGTAATTGCCGCTGCAAAATGGTCATGCGTAGATGCGTTATTCAGGTCATATTCTGCAGGCGGCATAAGTTCATTTGACACTCCCCCTGCATTTCTGCCAATTCCCTGCTCGACAGTCAATTGGCGGGAATGGCATTTTGACGCGGTACAATTGCCATTGAATATGAAAATTCTTTACTTCTCTCTCGGTTACTCCACACATGACCACCGTTTTCTGAAAGCCATTTCAGAGGGAGGGCATGAGGTCTTTTTTGTCCAACTGGAAGGGAACAGCCGCCCGGTGGAAGATCGTCTTGTACCGCCCAATGTTCAACTGGTTTTATGGAAGGGTGGGCGGAACCCCTTTCGTTGGAGAGATCTACCCCAACTGGTACTGGACTTTCGACGTTTGACCCGGGAGATCAAACCTGACCTTGTCCATGCGGGGCCCATTCAAACCTGCGCATTCATTGCGGTTCTCAGTGGATTTAGTCCCATCCTTACGATGTCCTGGGGCTTTGATCTGATGGATGATGTGCACAAAAGCAGGTGGTGGGAATGGGTCACACGTTACACGTTAAGACGTTCAACGTTTTTTACCAGCGATGCAATGGTCACGCGCGATAAAGCGGTGGCTTACGGAATGGATCCCGGGAAGACGATCGTATTCCCCTGGGGTGTTGACCTTGAGCACTTCAAGCCTGCAGCCTCCATTGCCCAACGTTCAACATTTACATTATTTTGCAACCGCGCCTGGGAAACTCGTTATGGGGTGGATGTGCTGGCGCGTGCATTTATCAAAGTGGCACAGCAGAATGGAAGTGTGAACCTGCTTCTGCTGGGAGGCGGCTCACAGGGACACGCCCTTCGTCAGATTTTGGAGGGCGGCGGCGTGCTGGATCGGGTCGCATTTGGAGGGCAGATCTCGCAAACAGTTTTGCCAGGCTGGTATCATCGGGCTGATTTGTACATTTCGCCATCGCATGTGGATGGTTCATCTGTGTCGCTGATGGAGGCGTTGGCTTGTGGTTTACCCTGTCTGGTTTCGGATATCCCCGCCAACAAGGAATGGGTGGTCGAAGGACAGAATGGGTGGCTGTTCCGTGACGGAGATGCGGATCATCTGGCAGAAAAGATCCTGGCGGCTATTGCTCAAAGGGAGGATCTGCCCAGAGTTGGTGATACAAGCCGAAAGACGGCCGAACTTAGAGCAGACTGGAACAGGAATGCCGGGGCGTTGATGAAGGTATATCGAGGTTTAATCTAACATGTCATTGCGAAGCGGGTGCATTCCCCGCCGATGCAATTGGTGTGTGTTAAAGATCTCCCGGACGGAGCCAGGCAGAATGGCGGTATGAAAGGTCGTAATGACATGAAAGGGAAATTATATGCTTAATAAAAAAGATTTGCTGGATGGTTTTTCAAAAACGAATGTAAGCAAGGGTGGGACGATCGTGGTGCACACTTCTTATAAATCGCTGGGAGGGGTGGAGGGCGGTGCTGATACTGTTATTGATGCCCTGGGCGAACTGGTGGGCCCGAAGGGCACAGTGCTGTTTCCCGCGTTCAATTTTCAGTCGTGGACCGAGACGCATTATTTTGATGTGACCGAGACGCCTTCGAAAATGGGCATGATCACGGAGTTGGCCCGCCTGCGTCCTGATGCCAGACGCACGCCGCACCCGATCTATTCATTCTCTGTTTCGGGTGCGCTGGCAGATGAGTTTTCCAAAACAGAGGACGTGGAAGCTTATGGCCCGAATTCTGCGTTTGCGTTGTTTCACAAGCTGAATGCCACCATCATTAGCATCGGGCTGGATTTCAATAGTTCATTCTCAATGCACCACTATATTGAATATAATGTTGGTTGTAACTATCGCCGGGTGAAAGAGTTCGCGGGAATTTATATGGGCTATGACCGCAAGCCCCAGGTCAGGACCTATTCAATGTTCGTGCGTTTGAACGACCGTGTGAAAACCTATATTGTGCCAGGTATGAATGACCTGCTTGCGGAAGGTGTTATCAAGGAAATTGAGGTCGGTGCGGCGAAAGTCCATTACCTGACCGCCAATGAGTTCTTTGATAATATGTCTGTGATCGTCCGCGAACATCCTGAGAAATTGCATTACATTGAAGAGCCAAAGTATTAATTGATCGTAAGTCATTGCAGGGAGGATGCTCCTTCCGATGAAGCGATCCCCAATTGTCAGGAGACCGCTTCAGGGAACACCTGCCCTCCCACTCGTTCCACTTTATGGCGGGCAGTGCCATGGAAAACAAGAGCATCCTTGTAGTGACGGGAGAAAAATATGAAACCATTCACCTCTCTTAAATCCATTCTTGCAGAGTTTTTTCCTCTGCATAGGACTTTAGCGTCCGACGATCACGACAAAACACTGGAGATCATCGGCACGTATATGCCCGATTCATCCAACTACACCATCGAGACTTATGCTCCACTGGAAAAGGCGTGGACATGGTTTGTCCCTGAGCGATACGTTGTTCATGAGGCATATCTTGAAGTGGAGGGTGGCGAGCGTGTGGTGGAGTTTAAGAACAATCCGCTGCATATTGTTTCCTATTCTCCGCCCATTGATAAAATTCTCTCCTTCGAAGAACTCCAACCGCATTTGTATTTCAATGAAAAACGCCCGCATGCCATCCCCTGGGTTTTTAAATATTATGACCGCGATTGGGGTTTCTGTTTACCGAAGAATCTCTTTGATAAACTTCCGCGTGATAAAAAATATCGTGCCGTCATCAAGTCGGAATTCCTGACCGACCCAAAGCAGGGATTCAAAATGGCAACGGCTGTCATTCATCCTGAAGGCGGGGCAAACGCGGCGGCAGGGGAAGTTATCGTGCAGGCACACACCTGTC
The DNA here is from genome assembly GCA_020047815.1 of Anaerolinea sp. Taxonomy (GTDB): domain Bacteria; phylum Chloroflexota; class Anaerolineae; order Anaerolineales; family Villigracilaceae; genus Villigracilis. Next base: position 56,921 of record JAIFNG010000065.1, on the reverse strand, counting down.
ACCCCGCACAAGCCAACGATGATGGCGCGGGCGTGGTCAGTATGATCGAACTGGCGCGGCGTTTGGCTGAAAAGCCCCTGCCCGCAGGCTCGATGAGCGTCCGCTTTTGGTTTGGACCTGAGACCATCGGCACCATCGTTTACCTCTCACACAACGAGCACCTGATCCAAAACCTGCGTGGCGGCATCTTCATGGAAATGACAGGCAACAAAAACAAGATCGCCTGGCACCATACTCGACAGCACACGCACTTGCTGGACCGCATCACACAGCATGTTGTGAAGAATGTTGCGCATGATGAACGCGATTTCGCTGCCGCCCCAGCCAATGATGAGCGTGTCATCAACGGACCGGGTGTGAATGTGCCGTGCATCTCCATCAACCGCTGGCCTTACGATGAATACCACACCACCGATGACAATCTCGACATTATGGACGAACAAATGCTTGTCGGTGCGGCGGATATCGGAGAACAGGTTGTCCGCATTTACGCCACCAATTACATTCCAAAGCGGAACTTCCGCGGACCGGTCTTCCTCAGCGGCAACGGTCTTTGGGTGGACTGGCGTGAGAACTGGGCGCTCAACCGCGCCATCGAAAAGATCATGATGCGCTTCGAGGGCGAACTATCCGTCTTTGATATTGCTGAACAAGTTGGGCTTGACTATTTCATGGTGCGTGAATACATCGAAAAATTCCGTGCCAGGGGATTTGTCACGCCCCTGCCAATTCCATCCGAAGCGCAATCTGCTTAATAAATACCTGGCCGAAACTGTAAAAAAAACATGAAACCAAAGATCGTTGCCATCATTCAAGGGCGCATGTCATCCTCGCGCCTGCCGGGGAAAATTCTGTCCGACATTGCCGGGCAGCCGATGTTGACCCGTGTTTTCACGCGGACTTCACGGGCACGAACTCTTGACGAGGTCATCTTCGCCACGACGACGGACACCTCTGACGGCCCGGTGGCGGAATACTGTGATTTCTCCGGCATTCCCTTCATCCGTGGAAGTCTGTTCGATGTGCTTGACCGGTATTATCAAGCCGCAGCCCAGGCCAAAGCGGATGTAGTTGTCCGCATCACAGCGGATTGTCCCGTGATTGACCCCGACCTGATCGATGATGTGGTCAATACTTTGCTTGACGGTGAATACGATTTTGTATGCAACCGCCTGCCGCCTCCGTGGAGCCGCACCTACCCCATTGGTTTGGATGTTGAAGCCTGCTCTTTCAAAATATTAAAGAAGGCGTGGAAGGAAGCTAAAGAACCACAGCACCGCGAACATGTCATGCCATATTTTTATGAAGGCGTAAAACTGCTCAATGAAAGCCGCACCCGGCAGACCGGCATCTCGCCGCGTGGATTCAATGTTGCTCTTCTGCATCACACCACCGACTTTGGCGACTACCGCTGGACGGTGGACACACCTGAAGACCTCGAGTTCATGCGCCAGGTCTACGGCTGCTTTAACGGACGTGATGATTTCACCTGGAAGGAAGTTCTGGATGTGGTCCACGATGACCCCGGGTTGATGAAAATAAACGCAGGTGTTCAACACAAGACCTTAAAAGACCTGGACACCCGTGCCCTGTAAATTTTTATAGAACATGGTTCCTGCATTACCCTTCCCATGCCATTAATCACACTCTTCTCCGCCCCCAAACCATTCAATAACCCACACATTGCGTTGATCCAACGCAATGCGATCCACTCATGGACACTGCTTCCCGATGTCGAAGTCATTTTGCTTGGCGAGGAGGAAGGTCTTGCTGAAGCCGCCCTGAAATTTGGCGTGATGCACATTCCTCAGGTGGAATGCAATGCGGGCGGCATCCCTTTGATTTCATCCATGTTTCAGTTGGCGCGTGAGAACAGCAGCAGTGACCTGCTCTGCATCATCAATGCGGATATGATCCTAATGCCTGATTTTGTGGAAGCCGCCCGCAGGTCTGGTTTTCAACGGGACCAATTTGTCCTTCTCAGTCAGCGCTGGGATTTGGATATTTCTGAATCCATCGAGTTCACAGAGGGCTGGCAGGAACGTCTTCGATCCTCAGTTCTAAGTCAGAATAATCTCCACCGCCCTGCAGGCAGTGACTTCTTCCTCTTCCCCAAATTCTGCTATCAGCACATCCCCGATTTCACCATCGGGCGTGCAGGCTGGGACAATTGGATGATCTACAAAGCCTGCCGCGAAGGTTGGGCGGTAATTGATGGCACGTCGTCGCTGATGATCGTACACCAGAACCACGACTATAGCCATCTGCCTGGCGGTCAAGCGCATTACAACCACCCAGACACCAATGAAAACATTCGCCTTGCGGGCGGACATGCGCACATTCGCTACACTATTTTGGATTCAACCCATCGCCTGGCCGAAGGTGGTAAACTTGCGCGCCCGCAGATGACCGCCCTGCGTTTTACGCGCAAACTTGAGTTATTCCTGCGGAAGATATTTTTCTTCCTTCCCGAAAATGTAGTTGAAAATATTGTCCGTCCCAAGCGCTGGAAGAAGCGAATTCAAAAAATATTTCAACAGCGTTGAACGTTGTTCCGACACCTGAAATCTGGAATCGATATGCGAAAAGGTCAAAATCCTGCTAAATTTGTCAAAGATGTAGCCCGCCCCGAGCGGATCACCGTTGCACTGCTTAATTACATTCCCTTCCTGAGCGGATTTTACGCCGAGACGCTTGATGTGTTAAAAGTCTCCCTGGAGTCCATGCGCAGGGACGCTGGCTTGCCGTTTGACCTGATGGTCTTCGATAATGGATCCTGCAAAGAGGTCCGTGAGTATCTTGTTAAAGAAAAGGAAGAGGGGCGAATTCAATATTTAATTCTCTCCGCGAAGAATATGGGCAAGGGCGGCGCATGGAATGTAATGCTGACCGGTGCACCTGGCGAGATCATCTCCTACACGGACAGCGACGTTTTGTTTTCCCCGAACTGGCTATCGCGTTCCGTGGAAATTCTTGAAACCTTTCCGAATGTAGGTATGGTGACTGCGCGACCCTTCCGCACACCGCCTGAGTTTTACGAGGCCACGCTAAAGTGGGCGAAAAATGCGGAGCATACGACACTTGACGACGGCCAGTTCATCCCCTGGGAAACATTCCTGGAATTCAACCTCTCGCTTGGACAGACCGAGGAGGAGAATCGAAAAGTATATGCTGAGACAAGGGATTGGCGCATTACTTTTCGCCCTGAACACAGCTCCGAGAGGACACAGTCGAAGGATGTGATCGCAATGGCCGGTGCGTCGCATTGGCAGTTCACTGCATATAAATCCACGCTGCAACAATTCCTGCCGTTCGAGATGGATAAACCGATGGGACAAGTCCGTCAATTGGACAAGCGCATGAACGATGCGGGCTTGTTGCGGCTGATGGTTTCTGATCCGTTGGCGATGAACATGTCAAATACGCTGGGCTACCTGCGCGGCGAGTTGGGAAGGACAGGTGTAAAAAGTAAAAAGAAAACAGGTTTTGTGCGGCGCGTGTTGGAAATTGGCTTTGTCAAAAAGATTTTGCTTGCCGTGTATAACAAAATCTTTGCCTGGTATTACTCATGAGCAATTCATCCTAAAGCCCCTATTTATTGTTTATGAAAAAAACGCTATCCAAGATCTCCAATTTACCCTGGTATCCCCTTGCCATTAGCGCTTATCCTGCGCTGGCTCTGCTTAACGCCAACTCGGGTGAGGTCCAGCCTGATGCGGCGATTCGCCCCCTGCTGGCTTCGATCGTGTTTGGCGGGTTGCTGTATTTTGTTCTCTGGCTGTTTTTTAGGCGGGCGCACAAATCTGCGTTTTTAACCACGCTCTGGCTGGCGTTGTTCTTCTCGTTTGGACATGCCCATATCTATGTTGACAAAAAATATCCCGATGCCAATTATGAATCCTGGTTGATCCTTGTCTGGGGTATCCTGTTGTCGCTGACTCTTATCTGGGTGGCGCGCCCAAAGTTAACCTTCGCCTCAAGTGCTTCGACGTTGAACACGATGGCGCTTGCCCTATTGGTCATGTCTGGATGGCAGATCAGTGCCGCGAGCGGGACGCAAAGCGCACACGCTCTCGGTGCGGATAATGCTCCCATTCAAACTGACCTTGTCCTGCCTGCGAATCCGCCCGATGTCTATTATTTCATTCTCGACTCATACACGCGCCAGGATCTATTGAAGTCGGCTTTTGGCTACGACAACACTGAATTTTTGGATGCCCTGAGGGAACGTGGTTTCTACATCGCCGAGTGTAGTCAGAGCAATTATGTTCGGACCGAGATTTCGCTTGCCTCATCCTTGAACATGATGTATTTGCAGCAACTCGATGATGCATTTACACCTGAAAGCACGGCACGCCGCACCTTGTGGGATTCGCTTAAGCACAGTGCTGCACGTTACAACTTCGAAAGCATGGGCTATAAGGCGGTCAACTTTGCGACAGGTTTTGCATGGAACGAACTTGATGACGCAGATGTTTTTGTCGAGCCGCCACCCCTGACTTCAGGTATGAGCGAGTTCGAAGGCCTTTTCCTGCGAACAACGCTTGGCCGCTATGCCCAGGATCTTGGCTGGGTTGACCCCGATGCGGTCATGGGGCAGGCATTCCGAGACCGTTTCAATAACATATTTAACAGCATGGGCAGCCTCGCCAACATGCCTGAACCAACTTTTGCGTATGTCCACGTCATTTCACCGCATCCGCCGTTTGTGTTTGATCCCGAGGGTAATCCCACTTATCCGCCCGATTTTTGGAACGAACAGCGCGAGTATCCCTCCGATTCATATGCGGAGGGTTACATCAATCAGTTGACCTGGCTCAACAAAAAAACACTGACTGCGATCGACACCCTGCTTGCTGAATCAGATACACCGCCGATCATCATCCTGCAAGGTGACCACGGACCCTGGATGCAGCCGAAGGATCGCCGCATGTGGATACTCAATGCGTATTATCTGCCGGAGCATAACGACGAGTTATATTCCACCATCACACCTGTTAATACCTTCCGTATTGTTTTCAATACTTATTTTGGCGGTGGGTATGATATTCTTGAAGATGTCAGCTACTTTTCGCCTGTTCCAAAATTGTATGACTTTTCTAAAATTTCAAATACCTGTGGTGATTAAATGCCAACTGTGCTCATGACCGCCCCCTACATGATCCCATTTTTGGATCGCTTCAAGCCTGTCTTTGCCCGCTATGGCATTGAGCTCATTGTTCCTGATGTTCAGGAACGCATGGAAGAGGAAGACCTGCTTAAGTATGCGGGGCAGTTTGATGGAACCATCTGCGGTGACGATCGTTACACGCCGCGTGTGATCGAACAGTGCGTCCCGCGCTTGAAGGTCATCTCCAAGTGGGGAACAGGAGTGGATTCGATCTCTGCCGAAGCCTGTTCAAAGTTTGGTGTGATGCTGGGGCGTACGCTGAATGCCTTTACCACCCCGGTCTCTGACACCATCCTGGGTTACATGCTTGCTTTTGCCCGAAGGGGACCCTGGATGGATGCCGCCATGAAACGGGGTGATTGGGAGAAAATTCCAGGAAAAACTCTTAGCGAAAGTACATTAGGGATCATTGGCATTGGAAATATCGGCAAGGCGGTCACCCGCCGCGCGCGTGCCTTTGGCATGAAAGTCCTTGGCACAGATATCGTGGAAGTTGACCATGTATTTGTCTCTGAATCCGGGATCCACATGACCGACCTTAATTCGCTGCTTGCCGATTCTGATTTTGTCTCTGTCAACTGTGACTTGAATCTGACCTCAAGGCATCTCATTAACGCAGATACACTGGAAAAAATGAAATCCTCTGCGATCCTGATCAACACGGCGCGTGGCCCCATTGTGGATGAGACTGCCCTGGTCGCCGCGCTCCGCTCAGGTCAGATCGGTGGTGCGGCTTTGGATGTTTTTGAGCTTGAGCCGCTGCCCAAGGACAGTCCGCTGTTGAAGATGGATAACGTCATGCTTGCGCCGCACAACTCCAACTCCAGTCCCACCGCCTGGGAGAGGATCCACTGGAGCACGATCAGGAATCTGCTTGAGGGTCTGGGAATGGATGCAAAAGGCTTAAGGAATGATCGGTAAAATCCGTTCTGCAGTTTTGTTCGTCTTCCTGTTTGTGCAGACTGCGCTCATCCTTGACCTTGCCAACCCGTTATTTGCTAAACCATCCAGGGATGGTGGTTTTTTTCTGTATGCGGGAAGCCAGATATTAAATGGAAAAATTCCATACCTGGATTTTTGGGATAGTAAAGGTCCTGCCATTTTTTATATGAATGCTTTTGGTTTGTGGCTGGGGGGCGGATCGCGATGGGGGGTGTGGCTGGTGGAATTTCTCTTTATATTTGGAACATTATCGATCCTGTATCGTGTCTTAACGCGGCGCTGGGGGATGGGGGCAGCCCTGTTTGGACTCACGATGGCGGCGCTTGGACTGCATTTGGCATTGGGGTATGGAAATTACACGGAGGAGTATGCCCTGCTGTTTAATGCGGCGGGGCTCTTCCTCTTCCTTTCGATGGTGGATGCGGGGTTGGAAAAAAAACATTGGGAAAAATTCTGGGTAGGGGTACTGTTCGGTTTGAGCTTCACTTTCCGCGCAAACAACATTGGTGGATTATTTGGGATATTGATTTCCATTTTTTTGTTTGAATTATTCAAGCGTGGACTTGTTGACGCGCTGAAAATAATTGTTGTTGTGCTGGCTGGTTTTGTACTCCCGTTTTTGGGCTGGACAATATACTTTGCCTTGCTTGGCAGTGCAGGGGAGATGATCCATGGTTCGCTCGTCTTTAACTTCTCGTATTCCGCCGCCAAGGATCGGGGATGGCTCGACCTCTTCAGCGGTTTTGGACGTTATGGTATGTCCTGGTATGGGTGGGTCACATTACTGGCATGGGGTGTTGTTGTGCTTCGTGCGTTTAATAATTTCATCAAGCGGAAATTATCCGCCCTGGAAATCTTTCTGGTTGTCTGGTTTCCGATCGAGATCCTATTAAGCAATCTCTCAGGCAGGAACTTTACACATTATTACATTAGTTGGATATTGGCAATTGCGGTCTATTGTGCATTTATCTTTTCAGAGGTTTGGCAGGGTATATTCAAGACTTCGGCTCTGCAAGGGTGGAACAACAGTCTGGATGCATATATTGCTGCGGCGTTGGCGGTGGGGTTGTTGGCTGCTTTTCCGGTCACGGTTACGCGCTATAATGAAACACTCAGCCGGTTGTTGGATCACGCGGGTGCGCTGGACTATGTTGACCCGGTTTCCGATCATATTCGGCAGAACACCCAGCCTGATGACCTGTTGTTAACCTGGTACCCGGAAATGGGTATTAATTTTATGGCAGGGCGGAGGTCGCCTGTCAGGTACTTGTATTACCCTCTTTTCCTGGAAGGCTCTTTAACCACGGAAATCGAATCCACATATATCAACGAGCTGGCTTTAGATCCCCCCGAGGTAATTCTGGATTGTGCCACCGTGGTGGATGCCATCCCTTCCCTTGACTCCAGTACACGAAAAAAGCAGTATTCAACCCCCGGAGTTAAACGGAAAATGTACATTCACCCCGGGATGGAACAAATATTTTTGTTTGTTTCTGAAAATTATCATGTTGAAAAGGAAATTGAATCCTGCATCATATTTCGTTTGAATTAGGAAGAAAAATAGTATGACAGATAATCATGTGATCCTCATTACCGGCGCGGCTGGTGGAATTGGACGTGCCTCCGTCAAGTTGTTTGCCGAAAAAGGCTGGCGCGTCATTGGTGTGGACCGTAACCCTTTTTTCCTCCCGAGAGAACTGCGGGACGATATGGGCGAAGTCGAAGATTTCCCTCAAAATGGGCTTTTCATCCAAGCCGATATTGCGCGTCCTGAAGAGATGCAAGGCATCTTTGAGAAGGCTCACGCTTACACCGATACGTTGGACGCGCTGGTCAACAACGCCGCACTGCAAATTGCCAAGCCATTGATCGAAACCACTGTTGAAGAATGGGATGCGGTCATGGCTGCCAACCTGCGCTCGGTATTTCTCGGCGTCAAACTGGCTCATCCCCTGCTCAAAGCGCGTGGCGGCGCAGGGGTTGTAAATGTTTCCTCTGTGCATGCGATCCAAACCTCCGCCAATATTGCCGCCTACGCCGCCTCCAAAGGTGGATTACTCGCCTTGACCCGTGCCATGGCGATCGAATTCGCCCCTGATAACATCCGTGTCAACGCCGTACTGCCCGGCGCAGTGGATACACCCATGCTGCGCGCCGGACTTCAACGCGGGCATTTGGGCGGTGAAAACGTGCAGGCCCGGCTCGACAACCTTGCCCGAAAAACAGTCAATGGGCGCGTGGGGACGCCTGAAGAGATCGCTCATGCCATTTACTTCCTTGCTGATAACGAACAGTCCTCCTTTATGACAGGTCAGGCAATGGTTGTGGATGGCGGTGCCACCGCAAGACTTAGCACCGAGTAAATTGGGGTACAGGAAAAAACCATGAGCAGGAAGGCAAATGGTACCGCGATATCCTCCAAAAGGCGGGGAAAAATCGACCCGCTGAAGATAAACATAGGACGCGGATTTTTTATTTTGAACACTGTTCTTTGGTTTGGCTATGGTGTATATATTTATTATGACATGGCGATCGTAAACAATAATAACGCCTCGGCGGACATTGTGACCCTCTTTGCATTTGTCAACGCAGGTTTGCTGCTTTTTAGCGGCATTAAACTTGGCAAGCCTGAAAAATGGACATACATTTTTGCGGTCAGCGTGACTGGTTTTAATATCTTATTGAGCCTGTTCAATATTGTAGATCTGTTCTTCTTAATTTCATTTTTGCTTGACCTGCTCATTCTTTGGGCGGTTATTCCATTCCGCAGACAGTATTTTCCAACCCCATGAAAAAAAACTTTAAATCCATGCTCCCGCAGCCAATGTTTCAAATGGCACGGAATACCTACGATGTATTTCGTCGCCTGCCGCAATTGCCATCTGCGTATCTTCATCCCTGGCGGCGCGAAAGCATTCGCCGTCTGGCTGGGTTGAAGAATATTCATAAAGGGGAACGAGCCTTCATCATCGGCAACGGCCCCAGCCTCAAACAGACTGATCTACCGAAACTAAAAAACGAAATCACTTTTGGCATGAATCGTATTTACGTGATGTTCCCTGAAATCGGATTTCACACGACGTATTTTTGCTCGATTAATGACCTGGTCATTGAACAGTTCAGCGCTGATATTCTCGCGCTTCCCATGCCAAAATTTTTAGCCTGGCGATCCCATCGCCACTTTAAGGACCTTCACCCCTCCAATCCCAACTTCCCGACTTTTCTTTACACCTCGTACACAGGCCCGCGTTTTTCTCCTGATGTACGCGGACGGGTCTGGGAGAGTGCCACGGTCACCAATGTCGCGCTGCAACTTGCCTTTCACATGGGATTTGAAAAAGTCATCCTGATCGGTGTGGATCATAATTTCACCTCCAAAGGTGAGGCGAATAAAACCGTCATCTCGCAGGGCGATGATCCAAACCACGTTTCCCCCAATTATTTTGGCAAAGGGATCAAATGGCAGTTACCCGACCTTGACACCTCAGAAATTGGTTATACTCTGGCGCGTGATGCATACAAAAAAGCGGGGCGAGAAGTTTTGGATGCAACTATTGGAGGGAAGCTGACCATCTTCCCTAAAGTGGACTACAATTCACTTTTCTGATCCATGATCTCTTCATAACCATCCTAATGGCGGATCCACGATTCGCCATTAGTTTTATCCTTTGCCGCTTATGACCCTTGTTTCCATTATCACCCCCTCGTTCAACCAAGCCGCATATCTTGAACAGACCATCAACTCTGTTCTGGATCAAGAGTATTCGGAGATCGAATACATCGTACTGGACGGCGGGTCACTGGACGCCAGCATCGACATCATCAAAAAATATGCCGACAGACTTGCATATTGGGTGTCTGAAAAGGACCGCGGACAGGCAGATGCCATTAACAAGGGGTTTGCACGCGCTACGGGTGATATTATCGCCTGGCTCAATTCGGATGATTATTACCTGGCGGGCGCGGTGGGTGCAGCTGTAGAATATTTTGAAGAACATCCCGATGTGGTGCTCGTTTATGGAAACATGCTCGCCGTGGATGAGCACGGGAAAACCTTCAATACACTGACCTACAATTCACTAACACTGGAAGATCTGCTCTGCTTCCAGATCATTGGTCAGCCTGCTGTTTTTATGCGCCGCTCTGCCCTGGAATCTGCCGGCGGACTTGATCCATCCCTGCACTTTATGCTTGATCATCATCTCTGGATTCGCATTGCCCGCCAGGGAAAGATCCTGCATGTGGATCAAACATGGGCTGCGGCGCGTTACCATGCCGAAGCAAAGAACCGTGCCAAAGCCTCCGAATTTGGGCATGATGCCTTCCGGATTTTGGATTTTGCAGAACACGACAAGACCTTTGCTCCAATTCTCGCCAGAGTCCGTCGCCGCGCCTACGCTTCAGCCAACCGTGTAGACTCCCGCTATCTTCTCGATGGTGGACAGCCCGCCGCCGCCCTCTCGGCCTGGATGCGTGCCTTGTTCATCCATCCGCCAACCGCTTTGGCGAGATTGAATATTTTGGTTTCAGTGCTCTTGAATTTGTTTGGTTTGGGGAAATTGCGTTTAGAAATTTTACGTTGGCGTGAAGCCCGGCACCAGAAAAAATAGCATTTTTGGCTGCCTGGTTAAAAAGGTCCCGCCGCCTATCAGCATGGGGGGGACATGCTAATCAAGCGGCGGGGGGACACCTATATACCAATAAAGGGGAGGGCAGGTGTCGATGTCTAGAATATACACCAAAACAGTCCAAATAAGGTTAATAAAAGATTAGAATTCAGACTGAAATTGTCTTAATCATTTCCCTTTGTTTCCAAAGATATTCAACCATTCGTCCACTTCTGCCGCTGAAAGTTTTTTCTCGTTTGCATTGGATTTTGGGGCTGAATTACGCGCCTCCCTCAGCATTTTTACAAACTCTTCCGAAGAAATAACCTGAGCTTGGGACGCACGCGCCGCGCCTTGTACCTCCCTGTCTGATGAGACCACAATCCAATTCCTTGCATCTTTTTCCATTCTGATCAACCGGGCGCGGATGGCATTATCAGCCGTCTGTCCCAGCCTGACAAAATGTGCCCGGATGGTTCCCAACCTGCGCGTCCCCGACTGACCAATGGGTGCACCGTCGAAATAGACCTCCACCTGCTGCCGCTTAAGCCGCGCAAAATCCTGTAAAACGGCGACCAGTTCCAATTCATCGTCAGGCGAATCAAGCCGGAGTCCCACTTTTGGAATTAAGTTATGTCCATCCACCAGATAAGGCATGACATAATTTTATCAGAGCCAATATAACTTTTCGTGGATTTGGCGTTTTCACCCCGCATCCAACCCCGCGCCAATTCGTAGATAATGGTAAATCGAATATAATGTGCTTAACAAAGGAGATTTAAATGGACGAAAAGAAACCTTCCAATCTTATGGTGTCACAGCAGGGTGGCGTGGTTCGCAATGTGCTCAACCAACTTAAACTTATCTTTCGCCTGATGGGCGACAGTCGCGTAAATATCTTTGCCAAACTGATTCCCATTGGCGCAATGGTTTATCTGTTCTCGCCAGACCCGATCATGATCCCCATTATCGGTGTGGTGGACGATGCCGCTCTGCTTTGGCTTGGCTCCTACGTTTTTACCGAACTCTGCCCTCCTGCAGTGGTGGCGGAACACATGAAGGAACTCGCTGGCAATATGGAAATCAGCGCGCAGGATGAAATTGTGGATGCGGAAACCACCGACGTTAAAGAATAGAATGAAATACCTGTTGATTATTTTGACTCTGCCAATTCTCGTGGCCTGTGGAAGATTGGCAGAGTCTGTTTCTCCAACAGTTACCCCCCTTGCCTTTGCTACGCCGATCATTGATCCCGCGCCCCAGGCAGAATCCCAGCCTTCACCTGATGCAGCAGTTGCGCCGGTCATACCGACTCCTGTTTATGCAGATTCCTTCCCCATTGCAGCGGATTACGAGTGGCAACCCATCCTTAGCGGACTACAGCGTCCGGTGGATATTCAACCCGCGAACGACGGCTCAGGCAGATTATTCATCATTGAAAAACAAGGGTACATCCGAGTCTATGAAAGTGGCCAGTTGCTTGATGCGCCCTTCCTGGACATCACCGATCGTGTTAATGCAGGTGGCAATGAGATGGGTTTGCTGGGTCTGACATTCCACCCGGACTTCGAGAAAAACGGATACTTCTACGTCAACTACACAGGCGGGGACGGGCACACACGTATTTCGCGTTTTCAAGCCGGTGAAAACTCGGCCGACAAAAACAGTGAAATAGTCTTATTGCTCGTCGAACAACCCTACCAAAATCACAATGGCGGTGCGCTTGCCTTTGATGCCGATGGTTACCTTTACATTGCTCTTGGTGACGGCGGCCTGGCAGGTGACCCGCACAAGAATGGTCAAAATACAACATCCCTGCTTGGTAAAATCCTGCGATTGGACGTGAACAACGGAACCCCGTATTCAATCCCGGTGGACAACCCCTTTGGAAGTGAGGTCTGGGCGTACGGACTTCGCAATCCCTGGCGCATTAGTTTTGACCGCGTCACAGGCGACCTGTGGATCGGTGATGTGGGGCAAGGCCAATGGGAGGAGGTGGATTATCTTCCCTCCAGTTGGGAAGGAGGGGCGAACTTCGGCTGGTCTGTCATGGAAGGAAGTCATGCCTACGACAGCGAGCCGCAATCAGGTATGCTTCTCCCGGCGATGGAATACAGTCATGCTGAAGGCGGATGTTCCATTACGGGCGGCTATGTCTATCGTGGTGCATTCCCGGAATGGAACGGAGTCTACATTTACGGCGATTATTGTTCTGGAAAGGTGTGGGCATTGATCCTGGTCAATGGTCAGTGGCAGTCCCAAGTTATGTTCGAGACGGCTGTCACGATCACCACATTCGGGCAGGATGAATCAGGCGAAATTTATCTTGCAAGTGATACAGGTACCATCTATCACCTTACAAAAAAATAAGGATATATCATGTCCTAAATAGGTGCTTCGTCATGGCAGTTTATGACGCCTGTCACTATCCCGAAAAATGTTTTTCTTTTACACTACATTCATTATTGTTAGGAGTTTGATATGACAGAAAAAATTTGGAAGATCGAGAAAAGCAAATATTGTGAGCATGTCGGTCACGAAATTCAGATCGAGAACGAAGTCGTGTACCCCGCTGAAAACCTGCCCGACCAGCCGCCCAGAATTGTAGCCCATCGTTGCTCCAATGCATTGGAATGCAACGCACTTGACAAGGCATCCTGCTCCCTGTGCGGTACCAATCCTGATCTTGACCCCGTGTAATTGAGTAACCAAAAGTTACTCTTCCAAACTCTCTCCTCCCTCTGAGTTGGTCTTTTGGCTGCACCGCGTTCACACGCGGTGTATGCCGTTAAAGGGGGGGAATATATTTTTGCTCATTTAAGGGCTTGATCCCTGGATGAGAAAATGTGGTTTTACAACTCCCTTAAAAAATCCCTCACACTGTTATCAACTGGATTTTCCTTGATCTGTTGCGGTGTGCCTACCTGTTTTACCCTGCCGCTGATAACTACTGCCATGCGGCTGCCCATTTGCGCGGCTTCCTTCAAGTTGTGTGTGACAAAGATCGTCGTGCGGTGTTCCTGAGCCAGCAGTTCGGATAGATCATTCATTAACTGCCCACGTGTCTGCGGGTCGACCGCCGAGAACGGTTCATCCATCAAAAGCAGTTCTGGATCAAGGACAAAAGCCCGTGCCAGGCTGACCCTTTGTGCCTCACCGCCTGAAAGTTGACCTGCCCGCCGCTTCGCAAGCGAATCCACACCCATGGCTTTCATCCACTTTTCGGCGCGAAGGTGTGATTCTTTTTTCTCCACACCGCGGAACTTTAAGCCGAGGGCAACATTATCCTCCACAGATAAATCCATCAACAGCGGATCCTGAAAAACGAAGGCGATCTTTCTGCGGTATTCCAAGTCATTCCATTCGTGGATATGCCTTCCGCCATATTTTACTTCGCCACTGGCTGGTTTGAGCAAATGTGCCAGCGCCAATAAAAGCGTGCTCTTACCCGCCCCATTGGGACCGACCACTGCCAGCGTTTCGCCGCGTTGGATGTCCAGCGAGTCCACACCCAGCACATCGCGCTGATTACGCCTGATAAGCAAATTTCGGATTGAGATCAGCTCGTTCATCTTCTTTGTCCCTTTTGCTGTATCCAGGTCAATGCCAGGTTGATGAGGTAAGTGATGATCAACAGCAGGGCGGAAAGAGCCAGGGCACGCTCGAATTCTCCCTTGCTGGTTTCCAGCACAATGGCAGTGGTCAGCACGCGGGTCTGTCCGCGGATGTTGCCGCCAACCATCATTGATGCGCCAACCTCTGAGATGACCGAACCAAAACCCGCCATTAGTGCGGCGAGCAGCGGCAGGCGCGCCTCCCTCCAGAGCATCCATATCATCTGCAAGCGGGATGCTCCCAACCCGAGCAGTTGCTGCTGCAGACGTGGATCCAGTGCCGCCAGTGCAGCGGATGTCAACCCTGTTACCACTGGTGCAGAGATGACTGTCTGCGCAATGATGATCGCCCAGGGGGTGTAGATCAGTTTTAACCCGCCGAGCGGACCACTGCGCCAGAGGGTCATTGCCACCACCAGACCGACCACCACGGGCGGCAGGGCCATGCCTGTGTTGACAATGCTCAGGATGAATGAACGCCCGCGAAAATTGCCGAGTGCAAGCCAGGTCCCGAATGGCAGCCCGATCAACAGGCTGATCAGGGTTGCGATGGTCGAGACTTGCAGGGATAGAACGGTGATTTCAAGAATATCGGTCATTGAGGGGAAAAAAGTAAACAGTAATACGCACTGCGTATTACTGTTTACTAATCACAAATTATCTTTTTATAAGGATTTTACTACAGACCAAAATCTGCATCTGTCTTATCTGCATCGGGGAAGAAGAGCGGCATGCCAAATTCCGCCATACCGAATTCGCCAATCACCGCCTGAGTGGCGGGATCGATCATGAAGTTAGAGAACGCCATTGCGCCATCGTAGTTGACCGCATCCCATTTTTCGGGATTGACAGTCATAACGTGATAGACGTTCAGCAGGGCACTGTCACCTTCAAGCAAGATATCCAACTGCAGGTTTTCCTTGTTGGCGAGGTAGGTGGCGCGGTCAGTGAGAATATATGCGCCTTTCTCGGATGCGACAGTTAGCGATGCTCCCATGCCTTGACCGGTCTCGATGAACCATGCGGGTTTACCGGTCATGGGGTCCAATTCAGCTTTTGCCCAGAGACTGATTTCCTTTTTATGAGTGCCTGAGTCGTCGCCGCGTGAGACGAAGGGTACAGCCGCATTGTAGATGGCCACAAAGGCGTCCTTAGTTGCAAGGTCTTTGATGGCAGCGGGATCATCCGCAGGTCCGACGATAATAAAGTCGTTGTGCATGACCAACATACGGTCCTTGCCAAACCCGTTGTCCATGAAGGTGACTTCGGAGGAGGGCGCGTGGACAAGCAATACATCGGCATTGCCTTCCTCTCCCATCTTGAGTGCTTCGCCGGTGCCGACCGCGATGGTCTGCACTACATAGCCAGTCTGTTCCTCGAACATGGGAAGGAGGATATCAAGCAAGCCAGAATCCTGGGTGGAGGTGGTAGTGGCAAGAATGATATTCGGGTTAGCGGGAGGAGTTACGGCTTCTGCGGCCTTCACTTCGATCTTGACGACCATCTTTGCCCAGGCTTTGCTGGACAAGCCAGGCATGACCATGATGAGGTCGCTGCCGTCGAAGGCGACCAGACAATCAGCGCAGGCTTCCACATCTGCATACGCGACTTCGGATTCATAGCCGTCACTGGCGGTTAAGATGAGCGCATTGGCTCCAGCCTGAATGCCAGCCTTGGCAAGCACTTCACTCAAACGCACACCTTCGTAGTCGGTGGGACCCTTTTTGGGATGCTCAGCATTCAGTTTAATAACTTCCATGCCGCGCAGGTCGGCTTCGGAGAGAGCCAGTTCCTGCTCAACAGCGCCGCTGATGGTGAGGATCGGTTCGGCAGACGGGGCTTCGGTAGCGGCAGGTGCTTCTGTCGCAATCGAAACTTCGGTTGCTTCGACAACGGGAGCCGCTGTGGGGGCTGGGGTTCCGCAGGCAGACAGCACCAGCGAGAGGGTCAACCCCATCAGTAAAACAAATTTAATGGTACGGGACATTCTTCTTTCTCCTTGAAATAATATGATTTGCGAACTAAATCGTTCCGAAGACAGGTTGGGATAATTCTTCGGAACGGATGTTCAAGATGGATTTATTCGTCAACAGCGACCATAATGCTGGACGCCTTGATGACTGCATACGCTTCCCTGCCTTTTTTTAATCCAAGTGCGGTAACCGATGCATTAGTGATGATGGAGACAAGTTTTTGGCCGCCGGGTAGTTCAATGGTCACCTCGGAATTGACAGCACCTTTGATGATTTTCACGACCTTCCCCTGCAATAAATTACGTGCGCTGAGTTTCATTTTTTTCTCCTTTTTATAAAAATCATTCGTTACTCTCGCTCAGGAGAGATAATCGCAAAAATATAAATGTTGCCAGTGCCACGAGTACAAGCAATGCGGCGACGGGCTGGGCGGCAACGAGTCCAAATCCCTCAAAGCGTTCAAAGACCAGTACCGGTACGATCTTTGGGTGATAGGCGAGAATGACCACTGCGCCGAATTCACTAATGCCGCGAGCCCACATCATCAATGCGCCTGCCATTATCCCGCGCCATGCCTGCGGGAGTGAAACATACCAGAACGCCTGCCATGGGGATGCACCGTCAATCAGGGCGACGAGTTCCAGTTCTTCATCAACAAGCGCAAATGATTCTCGGCTGAGGTTTACCAGAAACGGCAGGCTGACAAATAACATGGCAACCACGATACCTGTAAAGTTATCAGTAAAGGTTACGCCCAAGGGTGTCAGCCATTGACCAAGCAAGCCACGCCTGCCAAAGACCAGCAGGAGCGCAACCCCCGCGGCGGTGTGCGGAATCACGATCGGTAAATTAACCAGTGCTTCCACCAGTCGTTTTCCGCTAAATTTTCTCCGTGCAAGCAAAAAAGCCAGTGGCACGCCCGTGACAATAGCCAGCAAGGTGGCAATCGCTGCCGCGCTGAAAGTCAGGCTGATGGAGCGCAGTACTTCCGTGTCAACCAGTGCGAGCCATAAAGTATGCGGTGTAGTACCGAGCAGGATGCTGGCCAGCGGCAAAATGATAAACAATAGCAGCAACCCGCCCAGTGTGGAAAAAATGATGTTAAAGAGCAGGTTTCTTTTTTTCAACGCTATTCCATCGGTGTTGTGATCGCCTGTAGACCCGATGGCAGGTTTTTGTGGCCATCTGCAATGAACGTTTCAAACATGGGATGATGATCCGCTTCCATCAGGTTCCTTCCTTCGGCGCTGAGTAAAAAGGCAATAAATTGCGCGGCTTGATCTGGGTGCAGCGCGCTCGCCGGGATGGTTATGCCATAACCGATACGCTCTCCGCGGAATTGCGGTTTGATTGAGGCGAAACGCTGGAAATCCAAATTCACCTGAACCTGCTGGTAAAGTTCCTTATTTTCATCTTCGCCCAAATTGACTTCAGCGGGCAGGCTGACCATCTTGAGATCATGCTGTTGAATGACGCTTTCATATTCAAAGGCATAATCCAGATCACCTGACTCAAGCAATGCGATCAACTGGATGCTCGCACCGCGGATAACGATATGTGACCCGGATTTTGTTTCCAGAATTTCAGGCACGGTGATGGTTGTCAATTCGTCGCCGCGAAAGATCGTGACAGGGAATGTGAATTGCCTGTCAAACATTGGGCTGAACAACCCATAATTTTCATTTGCAATTTCAGCCAGTGCAAAAGCCATTAAAGCGCGGTAGCCCGAAGCATCAAAACGCGGATCGGCAATGCCGATCTTCACGTCGGGGCGGCTGATGATCTCCGTCCAATTCTCCGCGTTGATCTCGTTGGCGTATTTGCTTTCAGTCTGGTATGCCAGTGCGAGATGATTGCTTGCAAAGCGGATATGCCAGTTTGCATACGGTTGTTCGGTCTCTGGCAGGTTGGTCGCATACATCAGCATTGGGATCAATGCGGCATCTGCTGTCGTCACCACGTCAATTGGTTTGTGCAGCTCTGTTGCATGGCGGATGACCTGAATGCTTCCGTGGTATTCGGATTGCACGTCAATATTTGGGTATTTTTCTTCAAAAGCTTTTTCAATATGGTCGAAGGGGATGATCAAACTCCCGGCGGCGAATACCACCAGGGGAGTTTTCTCTGCCCCAGCCCCCTGACCGCTGCAGGAACCGAGGCACAGCCCGAGCAGGGATAAAAGCAGGATAATTGCCAAAGATTTTCGCATCATAAAATAAGAACGTCCCGCAGATTGGAATACCGGATTTCGTTTTGGAAAGAAACCTGCGGGACGCTGCATGGATGACCTATTTCATTTCGATCTTGATCACATCTTTTGCCCAGGTATTGCTGGGCAGGTTTGGCATGACCAGCTTGAACTGTTCCGCCGTGTTGGTGAAGCCAAGCAGGCAGTCTGTGCAGGCGCGTACATCGCTCAAACTTATTTCCGACGTGTATCCGTCTGCTGCAGTGACGAATAGTGTCTTCGCGCCGTCTTTCACGCCTGCCATATCAAGCAGGGCGTTCAGGGAGACGCCGTCAAAATCCTGTTTCCCATTTTTTGGGTGTTCGGCATTGATCGTCAAGACTTCCAGCGCGCGCAGGTCGGCTTCCATGAACCCCATTTCCTGATTCACCAGACCTGTGATAACCAGACTTCCCGTTGCTGCAGCCGCAGGGGCGGCTGGTGCTTCTGTTGCTGCGGGTTCGATAACAGGAAGCGGCTCGAGGCCGACTTTGATTTGGGCGATCATGCCAGCCATCTCGCTTTTCTCGAGGTCGTCACCGACCAGGCGCAGAGGGAAGAAATCATCAGGCAGCTGGTTCTCGTTGACCTTGTACGCCACGATGATGTCCTTGTTGTATTGGACACGTGCCGCATCGAAAGTGACGGTGTAACCGTCGGCGGCGATCACGTCCACGCTATATCCTGCATCGGCAAGCGTACGATTGAACGCAGGGCCTTCATGTTCGATCTCATCATCCACCGAGCCGACGAAATAATACAAAGGTACGCCAGCCCACTCCTGTCCTTTATCGTCCACCCAGGAGGCTCCATGACATTGCGGTGCGCCGCAGGATTCGATGCTGACGCGGTCTGTTGGCTTGGAAATCGCACCGTCCAGTTGTAATGCCCATTCTGCTCCCAGGTTCTTGACTTCGAGTTTATTGACCCATTTCACAGCCCAGTGGCCGTCTGTGACCTGGGTCAAATCCGCGCTGACAATTGCCAGGCGCAGGGCACCATCCTGTTTGGGGTCAAATGGTTTGCCGTCTGCTTCGTAGGCTAGGATGGCGGTTAATTCCACAGGATTTTTAAGCTCTGCTCCGGTGGCGGGATCGTAGGCAATGAATGAACCATTTTGAAGCTGATCATACGAGTAGGTGATGCTGTAACCGTCTTCGGCGACCACATTGAAGCCATTTGTTTCATCCATCCCGCCGATCAGTTCAGCAAGGTCTTTCAGCGCCACGCCCTTCATCATGACAGGTGGTGTGATCTTGCCTGTACTGCTCTTAATGCCCGCGTAGCCCTCTGTTGTGGGCAATGTCTTTAATTCTTCCATGCTCAGAGACTTGACTTCGGCTTCCCCGGCGATTTCCAATACAGGGATGGCTGGTTCAGTAGCGACAGGGCTTGCTTCAACAACCACCGCTTCCGTAGCTTCTGCAACAGGTGACGATTCGACCTGGGTTCCCCCCGAGCAAGCGGCAAAGGTCAATGCCAGCGCAAGAAAAAGTGCACCGCTCAGGATCAGACGTAAATACAGTTTCATACAATTAATTCTCCTTGTTTTATCGGGTACGCATGCGCCCGTTATTTCCGGTATAGATGATGCGAATTTGGAGCCTCGAAAAGAACCTACTTTTCATTCCTGGAGGATATGCAGTGGATGCCAAAAAGGATCAATACGCCCAACAGTCCGCCGATTGTCCCGTAGAGCATATGGCTGGCGAAGGGGTATGCCACCCCGTAACGGAACGAACCAAAGGGCCAACCAGTGATTAAGTTCACGGTCAATTGTCCCAGCGGTTTGGTAGTGTGGGCCAATCCACCGAGCAATGCCAGAAACCAGATTTTGTTTGCATTCCCGGCAAAGTAATAAATGGAGAAATCCATTACCAGTCCGGGCAG
Organism: Anaerolinea sp.; assembly: GCA_020047815.1. Lineage (GTDB taxonomy): Bacteria > Chloroflexota > Anaerolineae > Anaerolineales > Villigracilaceae > Villigracilis. The sequence goes on along the minus strand of JAIFNG010000065.1, from coordinate 36,498 downwards.
GAGATAGAACAACCATGCGAAGGAATTGCCGCTCTGCAGGCCTGGTATCAACGATGTAAACGATGCGCCGATACTGGTAAGTGTGCCGGCTCCGCGATACCGCGAAGACGCGCGCCCGAGGATCATGATTGCCATCCACTCGATGCCGTGATGACCGGGCAGCCCAAGCGAAAGATCGGTGGAGCGGTGCAGGATGACCGCCATCACACCACCGCCTATTAACAGAAACGCTTCAATCCATGCGAGTGACCAATCAGTTGGATAACTTCTTGATGTATTCCCTGGGGATAATATGCCATTCATCATTCTTTTTCTCCACGTACAGTATTGATTTTCCGTCGCGCAGGATGGGGCGCGCCCATTCACCGATATTCACAATTGATTTCGAATGAACATCCCAATTATTCAGAGAACAGATACGATCAACATGCCCCAGTTTGCAGACTTCGCCAGCCGGATATTTTCCCTGTAATTCACGCAAGCCGGGCAGCCACAAAAAGCGTCCATCATTGCCGGCGCGATGCAATCCGATCGCCGATAATGCGCCAATGATTCCGCCGTGTGTACCGGTTAACCCCTCGCAGCGGATTCCCGAATGGGAAGCGGTTTGCTCAGCCTCGGACATGGTCAACACCACGATCTTCGCCCGCTGGGCAAACGAAACAGTGCACTTGTTGATCGAGTTCCATTTTGCAAGAGTCAGACCGGCATCTGAACCAGGCGCGCTTTCACGTAAAAGGAATTCGCGCGCAGCCTCCCAAAGGTCAATTGAGTTCCTGCTTTTGACGGATAAACAGGCTGAACTATTGTGCGAGGTGTAAGGGATTTGCGGGCTAACCAAAAGCTGATGCCGGGTAATTCCCAGAGGTTCAGCCAGGCCATTCTCTGCAAGCCAGCCCGCCAGCTGGCGGACACGATGTCCCGTCCCGCGCGATTCCAAATTGTCTGTGTCGTCAATTCCAAGCAGGTAGTGCATTTATTCTCTCGTCAGATAAGTTAATACTTAATTGATACTGTAAAAATTAAAAGGGGTTTGCGCTGAGCGCAGTCAACCGCTTTTACCATGAATAGATCATTCCGAGGATCATCTGCAAAAGCCATGTCTGGCAGGCAAAATCTTTCGGAAGGTTATTTTTACTATTTCACCACGATCTTTGCCACATCCTTTGTCCAGTTTGCCTTCGGTATATAAAGGGTTGAAAGTTTTAGTGTGCCATGATTATTGAAATCCAGGATTGTGTTTTCATTCACCTGTTCAAAGGTTAAGGTGGCAGGATTGGAACTGCCGGTCAGCGAGACTTCGGTGAATCTGGTGATTCCAGCCAGAGACAGTACATCACTCAAGAAGGGTCCCTCCTCCACCTTACCCTCGGCAGTGACAGTGGCAAGCGGCAGGGCTTTGAGTGCTTCGAGAGTCACGCCAAATGTCGTGCCATCAGGTCTGATAATCTGGAAGAGGGCGGGGGTGGATGTGGCTTCGGTCTTCTGAGTTTGAATAGGGTCGACCGCAGTTAGTGTGGCTGCGGGCGAGCAGGCAGGGAGCAGAAGGATCAGAGAGAGAAGAATGGTAAGGAGTTTTTTCATGAGCGTGATAATGACCTACACTAAAACCTGTTCGCCGCTGTGGGATGCGTTGTAACCTGTCAATGAATTAAGTCCGGTTCGAAAGTTGATCGTTTGCAGATAATCGAGCAGGGGAGAAAGTACTTTTTCGTTTTCCCTCGGTAGAACAAGGTCGTAGCGTTCTTCAAATAGAGGAATGAAGTCCAGTCCGTACTGGTGTGCTGCGGCTTGCAAACCGATGGATACGTCTGCTTTTTTCTGAGAGATCAACCCGGCGGCTTCGCTGTGTGTTTTTACGGAACTGTCATAGCCGTTGATGTGTGCCGAATCGATTTTTTGTTTTTTGAGTTCCGCATCAAACCACAGTCTCGTTCCTGAACCTGCATTGCGATTAATGAACTTTACATCTTCGCGCACAATATCAGGGATATTCCTGATGCTTTTGGGGTTGCCCGCAGCGAGGATCAGTCCCTGTGTGCGATAGGCGAGTGTGACCATTTCCACCTTGCGGTCAGGGAAGAGGTGGCGAACCGTGGGTGTGTTGTATTCGCCAGTTTCATCCAAAATATGAGCGCCCGAAATTTGACACAGCCCCTGCCGTAAATTTATCAATCCATCCAGTGAGCCGACCGGCAGGTTTAACAGGGTGACATGTTTGCTAAGATGTTCGGCAATCTCTTCGAGTGCCAGGTCATGACTGCCGGAAAAGATGACCGCAGGTTTTTTGCTTTTTGGAAGAACGATCTCCTGCAAAAGAAGGGCTCCTCCTTTTGCGCGATAGAACTTCTCGGTTACCTTGCCTGTCCTGCGAGTTTCGCTGATCTCGATCAGGTTCGCTGATTCAAGCGCCAGGATGTGATGCCGCACCCAGGCTGGAGATTGTTTTAATATCTGTGCCAACTGGGTGAGCGTGGCGGGGGACCCCATCAGCAGGCGCAAAATTTCCATACGACGAGAATCCGCCAGAAGCTTGATCTGGTCAAATGTGTGGACAGATTCGACTCTTTGCATTTTGTGTCTCTTTCGGATAATGAAAAACTTAATCGTAAGTCTATAAGAGAATCAGGATTGTGTCAAGCAGGGCGTATGTTTGCAGGACGTATGTTTGTTTAACCTGGGCGGTGGGGGGAAAGGGAAATCGAAAAGTACAAAGGCTTTACCCTTCAGAGATCAGATAAGTGAGGATGGGTGCAGGCCAACATGAGACCGGATTGCATGCCCAGGATTTGTAATCGCGCACTGGTCTGGCACAATGGTCACCCCTGCAGTCCATAACAGAATACGTAACCTTTTTAAAATTTTTCCCCATGAAGGGATTTATAATTTCGCGATTCCTCCCCTTGACTCTATGGTTACCAGAGGGTGTATAGTAATTACAAATGGAGATGACATGAAGACAAGGATCGGCACTTTTGCTCGTATTGGACAGGTGACTGTCCAGACCTTGCGCCATTATGATGATATGGGGCTGTTGCTGCCTGTTGAGGTGGATGCTCTTACCGGGTACCGTTACTATACTCTTGATCAGTTACCCCGTCTGCACCGTATTTTGGCGCTCAAGGACCTGGGGTTTTCCCTTGAACAGATTTCGCGTTTTCTGGAAGAAGACTTGTCCCCGGTTGAACTGCGTGGAATGCTGAAACTCAAGAAAAATGAACTGTGCCAGCAAGTGCAGGAACAACTTGACCGTCTCGAAAGACTGGAAGCCCGTCTGAGTATGATCGAACAGGAGAATCAACTGCCAGACTATGAAGTGATCCTCAAGCGGGTTGCACCGTTGCGGGTTGCATCGCTTCGGAGAATCATTCCCACGTATTGGGATGAAGAACCTTTGTGGATTGAACTAATGGAACAAATACAACGGGGGGGAGTCAAGACCTTCAACTCAAGCCTGTCGATGTACCATGCCGGGGAACCAGAGATCGATGCAGAGGTTTGTATTGCAGTATCACCGGCTGTGACAGGGATCCGTGGATTATCCATTCGTACCCTGCCTGCAGTTGAGACCATGGCAAGCACGCTTCACAAGGGGCCGTTCACAGGATTTGCAGGGGCATACGCCAGCCTGTTAAGATGGATTGATGCCAATGGTTTTCGAAGCAATGGTCCGGATCGTGAGATCTATTTGCGCCTGCCGAGGGCAGGCAAGTCGCGCAGTGATCCCGATGCCATAACCGAGATGCAGGTTCCGGTCATTAAAAGTTGAATGTCAGGATGAAAAAATGATTCATTTGTGGCAAGGCAGGGCGAATTTCATTTCTCAGTAAAGGATAAATCAGCGGCCGCTGTTTTGAAAACCCAATTTATAAAAAAAGAACAGGAGTAAAAACATGTCTGAAAAAGAATATAAACTTTCACCCGTTGGCAAGGTGCAGGCTGGCCCGGATGGTTATGTGTTGAAGATTTTTCCGAAATATCGCACTGCCTTGAATGGATTGGATGGGTTTGGTCATATTAATGTGATCTGGTGGAGTCATTATTTGGACACCGCGGAATATCGTAGAATCACAGAGTCTGAGCAGCCTTATGTTCATGGACCTTCCAGTCTGGGTATCTTTGCCACCCGCTCTCCCGTGCGTCCCAACCCCATTTGCATCTCGACAGTAGCGGTCCTGGGGGTGGATATTGACAAAGGGTTGGTTATCGTTCCCTGGATGGATGCCGAAGATGACACCCCAATCCTTGATATCAAGCCTTATCATCCATCCAATGATCGAGTTCGTGATGTGCATATGCCTGGGTGGTGCCGTCATTGGCCGCAGTGGTACGAGGATTCAGCAGAGTTCGACTGGAGCAGCGAGTTCGTTAATGCGCATTGAGCCAGGTTTTATCCGAGTTTACAGAACTGTTAACCGTTGTGTAATCATCGGAGAAGCGTAGGCCTGGCGTCAAGTAGAGTTTTCAGGTCGGTGATAAAGTTACCTCTGTAAGGTGACATTTCATCTTCTTCTCCTCCTTGTGAAAAGAGAGCCGGGACAGGCGACCCCGGCTCTCTCGATTCTAAAATCAAGACTCTTTTTTTTCAGGAACCCGGGGGGGACTTTTCCTTCAAATTTCATGACAAACATCGTGGCGGAAACTGGCTATAATAAATTCACGCACGATAATTTTCCCAATCAAGGAGTTCAGTATGCCCAAAACTGACTGGATCAAACAGGAAATTGAAGCCCTGCAAAATACAGGGCTGTATAACCACATTCGCACCATTAACTCACCGCAGGGCGCATGGTTGGATGTGGACGGCAAGCGGGTGTTAAATTTTTGCTCGAATAATTATTTGGGTTTGGCAAATCATCCTGCGCTGGTTGCGGCAGCGAAAAAATCACTTGACGAAATGGGCGTGGGACCCGGTGCGGTGCGCTCCATTGCCGGCACCATGTCTCTGCATGTGGAACTTGAGAAGCGCCTGGCGCAATTTAAGGGCGTCGAAGCGGCGATCACGTTCCAGTCGGGGTTTACCGCGAATCTGGCAACCATCCCTGCGCTGGTCGGCAGGGATGATGTGATCTTCTCGGATAAATTAAATCACGCCTCGATCATTGACGGATGTCGACTTTCCGGTGCGAAGATCATCGCCTATGAGCACAATGATGTGAAATCGCTGCAGGAGCAAATTCAGGCGAACCTCAGCCAGTTCCGTCGTGCGCTGATAGTCACTGATGGTGTCTTTAGTATGGACGGCGACATCGCCCCTCTGCCTGACATCTACGAAGTAGCCCGGGAATACGATATTTTGTTGATGGTGGATGATGCGCATGGCGAGGGTGTGCTTGGCAATGGCGGGCGTGGCATTGTGGATCACTTTGGCTTGCATGGCAAGGTGGACGTGGAAGTTGGCACAATGTCCAAGGCTTTCGGTGTGATGGGCGGTATTGTCGCCGGCAGTGCGGTTATCATTGACTGGCTGAGACAGCGCGGACGACCCTTCCTCTTTTCGTCTGCCATGACAGTTCCCGATGCGGCTGCATGCCTCGCAGCGGTTAACATGCTTGAAGACTCCACGCAGCTGGTGGACAAACTTTGGGATAATGCCAAATACTTCAAAGCTGAAATGAAAACGCTTGGATTCAATACTGGCGTAACCGAAACTCCCATCACCCCTGTCATGCTTGGTGAAGCTCCGCTGGCACAACAGTTCAGCCGAGAGTTGTTCGATGCGGGAGTCTTTGCCATGGCGCTTGGATTCCCCACCGTGCCGCAAGGCAAAGCGCGTATCCGCGTGATGATCTCCGCTGCTCATGCAAAGGCAGACCTTGATCAGGGACTGGAAGCGTTCAAGAGTGTGGGAAAGAAATTGGGCGTGATATAATTTTGCCGCTATTATGTAATTTCTCATGAACGTGCTTATCTTGAAGGAGTTCTCATGTCAGGTCATTCAAAGTGGTCAACCATCAAACGCAAAAAAGGCGTAGCCGATGCAAAGCGCGGCGCCATTTTTACACGGCTTGCCCGTGAAATCGTAATTGCCTCCCGCGAAGGCGGCAGCGATATCGACACCAATTTCAGGCTGCGTCTTGCAGTGGATAAAGCGCGCGCAGAAAACATGCCCAAGGATAATATCGAACGCGCCATCAAGCGCGGCGCCGGTGAAGATAAGGATGGCACGGTTTTTGAAGAGATCACTTTTGAAGGCTATGGTCCGCATGGCTCGGCGTTGATGGTCACCTGCGTTACTGACAACCGCAACCGCACTGTGCCGGATATGCGCCATGCTTTTACAAAATACGGCGGCAACATGGCTGAGCCTGGTGCAGTTGCCTGGCAGTTTGACAGAAAATCCTATTTTGCCTTTTCAGCCAGTGAACTGTCCTTCGACAAAGCCTTCGAGCTTGGTATCGAAGCTGGCGCGGATGATGTTGTGGATGGCGGCGACACTGTTGAAATTTACGCCCCGGTCGAACTTTTCAAGTCCATCGCTGACTCCCTGCACGCGGCAAAAGTCCACCCTCAGGAATCAGGTCTGCGCATGATCGCCAAACAGGAAATGGAACTTGATGTTGAATCAACCTTGAAATTTATGAGAATGGTTGATGCCATAGAGGAACTTGACGATGTTCAGGATGTCTTCCACAACGTCAAGGTTTCTGACGAAGCACTCGCCGCCCTTGAAGCTGCGTAAAATATAACTTTAGTCAGGGACACGGCAGCGCCGTGTCCCTGCGATATTAAATGACCCTTGCCCTTGGAATTGACCCCGGCACTGCCACTACCGGCTACGGGCTTGTCCGTCTTTTGCGTGACGGGGAATTGTTGGCTGTTTCATTTGGGATTATTTCCACGCCAAAGGAAGCCAGTCCGGCAGCACGCCTCGAAATGCTCTTCGACCAGCTCAACGACCTGCTCAGGGAATATAAACCCGATACCGCAGCTGTTGAAAAATTATTTTTCCAAAGCAATGTTAAAACTGCGCTTGCAGTGGGACAGGCTCGCGGTGTGATCATGCTCGGCTTGCAAAAAGCGGGTATCGACCCTTTTGAATACACCCCCAATGAAGTCAAGCAGGCTGTCGCCGGCTATGGCGGCGCAGATAAACGCCAGGTGCAGGATATGGTGCGTGCATTGCTGCAACTGGAGAAAATCCCCAAACCCGATGACGCTGCAGATGCGCTGGCAATCGCGATCACGCATTTGAATACAAAGCGTTACGAATAGCGTATTGGATTCTGCAAGGCTCTGTCCGAGGTGATACATACCGCCATGAAGCCGCAGGCTGTAAAAGAGTGGTGCTGGATAACCCAGTACGAAAATAACCAACCAATACATCTGCTGGAAAGGACCAATTGTCCTGGAATGGATTGCGTAAGGGGGAAAATATGCCCAGGTTCACTTCAAATATAGTGATTTCTTTGAAGGAAATTCTAAAAATCTAATATACCTCTTATACCCCACATACAACCCGCCAGTCCCGCTTTTGTTATAATCATTCACGTTCATCGGATTCTAAAGGTCTCCGAAACCTCTGGATACTGTTTTAATAATTCAAAGTTCACCACAGATCCTTGCGTCGCTGTCACGACTCTCTTTTAAAGGGAATGAGTGGCGGTGCAAGTGCAAGTGCAAGTGTCGGTTGACAGTTGTGGTAAAAAATAACTTAGGAAGTAATTTCCTAGGGTCTCTTTGTGAGAAAAGGATAATTCCAATGATGCGATTTGACCGATTTACCGAAAGAGCGCAGGAGGCAGCCCAACGTGCCGCCGAGATCATCCAGCGCTATGGACATAACCAGATAGACACCGAACACATCCTGCTTGCCCTTATTGAGCAGCCGGGGGGTGTGATTCCCCAAATTCTTGAAAAACTGAACGTCAACCCTGAAGCCCTGACAGAGCGCCTGGATGCCACCCTGCGTGCCAGTCCCAAAGCCAACATTTTTGGTGGTGGCGCGGGACAGATTTTCATCACGCCCCGCGTCAAGAGGATCATCGATCTGGCTAACGAGGAAGCCAACCGTCTCAAGGATGAATATATCTCCACTGAGCATATCTTCCTCGCCATTTTGACGGAACGCAACACACCCGCCGCCCGCATTTTGGAAAGCGCCGGGCTTACTCGTGACCGTGTCTATGATTCGATCCAGGACCTGCGCGGCGGGCAGCGGGTAACCGACCCTCAGGCGGAGACTCGCTATCGGACCCTTGAAAAATACTCACGCGACCTGACCCAGCTGGCGCGTGAAGGTAAACTCGACCCGGTCATTGGGCGTGATAAGGAGATCCTGCGTCTCATCCAGATTCTCTCCCGCCGCACCAAAAATAACCCCGTCCTTATCGGTGAAGCGGGTGTTGGCAAGACCGCCATCGCTGAAGGACTCGCGCAAAAGATAGCCACCAACGACGTGCCTGAAATTCTTTCAGGTAAAAAAGTCGTTGCTCTCGATCTTGGTGCAATGATCGCAGGATCCCGCTTCCGGGGCGAATTTGAAGAGCGTCTCAAAGCTGTTATGGATGAAGTCCAGCGCGCCAAGGGTGATGTCATTTTGATGATCGACGAATTACACACTGTCGTTGGAGCGGGAGCAGCGCAAGGCGCTATGGATGCCAGCAATATGCTCAAGCCAGCCCTCGCACGCGGCGAACTTCAATGTATCGGCGCCACCACTCTGGATGAATTCCACAAACATATTGAAAAAGATGCCGCGTTGGAACGCCGCTTCGCGCCCATCCATGTGGATGAGCCGAGCGTGGACGACACCATCAAGATGCTGCACGGTTTACGCGATCGCTATGAAGCGCATCACAAAGTTCATTTCTCCGATGAAGCCCTGACAGCCGCCGCCCGCCTCGCTGATCGTTACGTGACTGACCGCCACCTGCCTGACAAAGCCATTGATCTGATCGATGAAGCCGCCGCAAAAGTACGTGTTGCGCTTTATTCAATGCCTCCTGATTTGAAGGCTATGAAAACCGATGTTGATCGCCTGCGTGCCGAAGAAGAGCAGGCTGGTCTGGAGCGTGATTATGAACGCGCTGCACAAAAGAAAGCCGAGCGCCTGCGCCTTGAAACGGAGTACGCCGAGAAGCGTGATAAATGGGAAACCGAACATCAACTTGATGAAGTGGTGGATGTGAATGACATTGCCGCTGTTGTGCACCAGTGGACGGGTATCCCGGTTAATCAGATGATGGAGACTGAATCTGAAAAACTCCTGCACATGGAGGCGCGTTTGCACGAGCGTATTATCGGTCAGGAGGAGGCCATCCACGCCATTTCTGATGCCATTCGCCGCGCCCGCTCCGGTTTAAAGGACCCCAGCCGTCCAATCGGTTCCTTCATCTTTATTGGACCTTCAGGTGTTGGTAAGACTGAGCTTGCCAAAGCCCTCGCCTGGTTTATGTTCGATGATGAGGACTCCCTTGTCCGCATTGATATGTCTGAGTATCGCGAGCAACACACTGTCAGCCGCCTCTTTGGCGCGCCTCCTGGTTATGTTGGTTATGAAGAAGGCGGCCAACTCACTGAGGCGGTCCGCAGGCGTCCGTACCGTGTTGTTCTCTTTGATGAGATTGAAAAGGCTCATCCCGAGGTCTGGAATGCCCTCCTGCAAATTTTGGATGATGGGCGGCTCACCGATGGTCAAGGCAAAGTGGTGGACTTCCGCAACACGGTGCTCATCATGACCTCGAACCTTGGCACCGAATACGTGACCAGGGGTGGAACGCTTGGCTTCCTGACCCAAAAAGCCGATGATGATGAGCGTGCCATGCACGACAAGATTGAGAAGGCGCTTAAGGGCGCGTTCCGTCCTGAGTTCCTTAACCGCGTGGATGAAACAGTCATGTTCTCACCACTGACTATTGAACAGATGGAAGAGATTGTGATCTTGCAGATGAAGGAAGTGCAGGATCGGCTGAATGAATATGACATTACCGTGCAGTTAAGCGATAAAGCCCGCAACTGGCTTGCCAAGGAAGGCTTTGATCCGGCCTTTGGCGCCCGTCCTCTGCGCCGCGCGATCCAGAAATATGTCGAGAGTCCGCTTTCCGTGGAACTGCTCGGCGGAAAATTCAAGGATGGTGTGACGGTGTTGATTGATGTGAAAGATAACAAGATCATATTCCACACCGAGGCCTCGCCTGTGAAGAAGAAGCCAAAACAAAAGATCGAAGTTTAGGTGGGTGGAAATTAAGGTGGTGATATGTAAGGCGAAGGATGGTGAAAGCCGCCTTCGCTTTTTTTATCCTCCATAACTTTCCTGGCATTTCTTAATCTCACTTTCACATGCACGAAGTATGATAGGGTACCTTTAGCGACGGAGGATGGCTTGAACGAAAATAACAAAACAAAAAACAAGACTGGGGTTTCCGCCATTATTATTGGCATTGCGGTTTTGTTGTGTTGTATCTGCCTGCTGGCCGCAGGCATGGCGGGATACGCCTATTATGCATTTACCCAAATCGAGACACCCATCACGGGCAGTGATCCCTTTTTCCCTGATGAACCTATTGTGCCCGCCCCCCCGCCGGAAATGTTCCGCCCGGTCGAGGACTCGATTTCGAGTGAAACCATGGAAGCATTATCCCGGTCTGTTGTGCCAGAAAATGATGTGTACGAACTGGCTTGCCGTTTGCAGGGGAAATGCAATATTTCCCCCACCCTGTCTGCGCCTGCCGCGCCTTTAACGGTGGGCACCCTACAGAAGTTCTGGCTGCTCGACGGGGATACAAACCAGCATTTTCAAATCAATGCCAAGCTGCTGTACGTCACGCCTCTGACTTATTTTTGGGCGGAGGAAGGTGTACAGGTGGATCAGGGGGAAGTAAAAGCCCTGATGGATGCCTTCGACCAGAAGATCATCCCCACAGACCGTGAATTCTTCGGCAGTGAGTGGACACCAGGTGTGGATGGCGACCCGCATATTTATGTCATCTACGCGGGCGGGCTGGGTAATAACATCGGGGGGTATTTCTCTTCATCGGATGAATATAATCCGCTGGTACGCCAATATTCAAATGGTCATGAGGCTTTTGTGCTAACCAGTTCCCAGCCTCTTGATGATGATTATGCCTACAGTACACTCGCGCATGAATTCGTCCATATGATACAGTGGCCCACAGACCGTAACGATGTATCCTGGCTCAATGAAGGTTTTGCCGAGTTGGGTGCATTTTTGAACGGTTACGATGTTGGCGGCGCGGATTGGTATTACGTCCAATCGCCTGACCTGCAATTGAATGACTGGGCCACCCATGACTCTCCCGACTTTAGCGCACACTATGGGCAGAGTTTTCTGTATCTTGCCTACTTTCTCGACCGATTTGGCGAGGATGCCACCAAGGCCCTGACTGCCAATCCTGAAAACGATCTTGCCAGCGTGGATGATACACTTGCATCTCTTAATGCCATTGATACTCAAACAGGGGAATTGATCACAGCCGATGATGTGTTCATGGATTGGGCAGCTGCCATGTACCTGCAGGACGAAAGCGTGAGTGACGGGCGCTACACCTATCATAATTATCCCAGTGCTCCGCAGACCGCTGATACCGAGACCATATCTGCTTGTCCGCAATCGCCTGTGCTGCGTGACGTCCATCAATATGGAGTTGACTATATTAATATCTCTTGCGCCGGCGAGCACACCCTTATCTTTACCGGTTCCACTGCCGTGCAGCTGCTGCCCTCAGACCCATATTCAGGTTCATATGCCTTTGTTACCAACCAGGGTAACGAATCAGATATGACCCTGACCCGCGAATTTGATTTCACTGATGTCAGCGGGCAGATCAACATGTCATTCCGGGCCTGGTATGACCTCGAAGAGGATTATGATTATCTTTATTTTGAAGTGTCTGAGGATGGGGAATCCTGGCAGATCATCACCACCCCATCGGGAACAGGTGAAAACCCGTCCGGCAATTCGTACGGCTGGGGCTACAATGGTGCCACGAATGACTGGATACAGGAAGATATTGACCTTTCACAGTACGCAGGCAAAAAGATTCAAGTCCGCTTTGAGTATGTAACCGATGCCGCGGTACTCGGCGAGGGCTTTTTGTTGGAAGATGTATCAGTGGACGCGATTAACTACGCCGCCGATTTTGAAGCTGACGATGGAGGCTGGCAGGCATTGGGTTTCACGCGTGTTCAAAATATCCTTCCGCAGACCTTCAGTCTGGCACTTATCAAGAAAGGCTCGAACGGCACAACCGTGCAAATGATCGAGACTGATGCCTCCCAATATGTTGAGATTCCGCTTTTCTTACAGGATGGCGAGAATGCCACCTTGATCGTATCCGGTACGACACGTTACACCCGTGAAAATGCCGCATATCAACTCGAGATAAAATGATTTAATATTTTTAGGAGATACCATGACCACAGCCCCAAATTCAGAAATTCTAAAGTTTGCAGAATTGATCGCCTATCAGGATGCCGCCGTCGTCAGTCGTCAGATCATCAAAACCGAGGGGGGGAACATAACGCTCTTTGCCTTCGACCAGGCCCAGGGCTTAAGTGAACACACTGCGCCTTTTGATGCGCTAGTGCATATATTGGAGGGGCAGGCGCAAGTTAGTATCTCAGGTAGACCTTTCGACCTGCAAGCCGGAGAGGCTGTCATTATGCCTGCCAACGAGCCGCATGCGCTAAAAGCAACCCAAAAATTTAAAATGCTCTTAACCATGATACGCCTGTAGTTTATGATTGCGGTCCGTGTATTTAACGGTAACCTTGTTTTACCGCGAAATTGGTAATTCTGATTTAATTTCCTGACGTATAATTTTAGCATTCTAAAATGACTGAGCCAGTAAAAATTGAAAGCAAACGAAAAACAATTGCCGTCCTCGGCGCACAGTTAAGCCGGGCCTGGGGCGCTGAGTTCATGTCAGGCGTATTGGATGCCGCCCACGCCCATGACCTGAATCTGGTTTACTTTGTTGGGGGAAAACCGGTGGCATTTGCTGCTCCACAGCGTGAGGGGCGTTCTTATGGCTTGTACGACCTGATCAAGCCAGGACAGTTCGATGGAATATTACTTGCCGCTGATATTGGGCATGGACCATCTGCGGTTGATATAAAAAATTTTTGTCGTAAATTTGCGCCTACGCCAATTGCAAGTATTGCAATACAGGCTGAAGGCGTAAATTCATTTATTGCAGATAATGAAGGCGGAATGTGCGCTGTCATCCGCCATTTGATCGAGGTTCACCGTTATAAACGTATTGCATTCATTTGTGGTCCGCGTGGGCAGTTGGAAGCAGACCAGCGTTTTGAGGCGTACAAGCGGGAATTGGAGTTGCATGATATTCCTTTTGATGAACGCATTGTCGTGGAGGGAAATTACTCTTCAGAGAGTGGACGTGCCGCGGTGCGGACCCTGCTTGATGAACGCGGTCTTCGGATTCAAGCCATTGCAGCATCGAATGACCGCATGGCATTTGGCGCAATAGAGGTTTTGCAGCAGCGTGGTATTCAGGTGCCGGACAGCGTTGCTGTGACTGGCTTTGACGATGTGAGCGAATCCCAGTCCATGGGTGTCCCATTAACCACGGTGCATCAATCCTTTACCGAGGCTGGCAAACTGGCCGTGGGCGCATTGGTCAGGCGCATGAATGGTGAACATGTGAATAAGACCAGTATCATGCCTGCCAAGATGGTGGTGCGCTGGTCCTGTGGTTGTCTGCCCGAAAGTGTGAAAAGAGCCGTGGTGCTGCCGAACGAGGTGGCGCGTACTGGCCGGCTTGAGAATAAACGTGATGCAGCCATTCGCGCACTGCTTGAGTCGGCGGGCATCTCGGATAATGACCCCACCCAGTTTCAATATCGCGATGTGTTTGGACGCACCTGGGATGTATTTCTTGCAAGTCTGCGAGAATCAAATAATAGCGAAGCTTTTCTGAAAATGCTGCAATCCACAGTTGAGATCTTGCAGCGCCAGGGACATGATCCCACCACCTGGCATAATGTCATTTCAACATTCAGGACTTATGCACTTGGCGGTATCACCAGCAATACGGCCATGCTCCATGCGGAAAATCTCTTTCAACAGGCACGTATGCTGGTGGGGGAATTATCACAACGTGCACAAGCATTTCGTCGTTTGCAATTTGAACAACAAGAGGAGGCATTAGGTGGTTTTGGTTTCTCCATGGCGCCCGCCATGACTTTGGAGGATATTGGAGAGGCAATTTCGACCCATTTTCCATTACTTGGTTTGAAACGCTGGTTTGTCATGTACTACAGCGATGCTGGTTCTCCAAATTCGATTTCCTCCCCGCCGCCGGAAAATTACCGCCTGCTTCTGCAATACGACCAGAATAAATTCCAGATCCCGGAGGAAAAATCCGCAATTGCTACGGGGCGTTTGGTTCCGCGGGGAAAAACCCCCGAGGATCGCCGGTATACAGCCATTGTCATGCCGCTCGCGCTGGCAACCAACCGCTTTGGTTTTATGTGGACAGAGATAGGTCCCACCGACTGGGATGTATATGTCCGCTTGAAAAACATGCTCTCCAGTGCGCTTCTGCGAACCATGCTTGTGCAGCAACGTGAACAGGCGCAAAAGGAAGTGGAGCGGTTGTTGAATGAGGCGCGTGAACGGGCGGTGGAACTTGCCCGTGCTCGTGATGTGGCTGAAAAAACTGCAGCGCAGAATGCAAAACTATTTGAGTCCGAGCAAGTCCGGCGCCGCGGAGCCGAGGCACTAGCGCGCTCATCGCGCCAATTATCTTCATTAACCACGGCAGACAAACTTCCAGAGCAGATTCTGGAACAATTGGGGCTGGTCCTGCCTTATGATCGTGGGATTTTATTTATGGCAGATTTTAATGGCATCCCTGCCATCCGTTCGCACCAGGGGTTGCCGGACGGGATAAATGTTTCCGGTTTTTATCTGCGGGTTGGAGACAGGGATTTTTATGATCTGATTGCACGCAAAGGGGAAACCTTGCTTATTAGTGACGTGAACTCTGTGAAGGATTGGTCCCAGCCTGGTTGGCTGCCACTTGATCGTTCATGGATCGGTGTGCCGTTATATTCAAAGGATAAAGTAATCGGTTTACTGGCATTAAGTCGTTCACAAAGCAGTTTTAGTGAAGACGATGGCTTGATGGCAACCACATTTGCAATACAGGCAATCGTTGCATTGGAAAATGCACGCCTGTATGATGAAGTGACAGGTATCAACCAAATGATGGAACGCATTGTTGACCAGCGTGTGAAGGAGTTGAACATCGCCTACAACACACTCTCGAAATATGACAAGAATAAATCTGCGTTCATACAGGTCGCTGCGCATGAATTGCGCACGCCGCTCACAGTGATCAAAGGCTACCTTGGTATATTGCAGGCTGATGCATCCATTCAGGATAATAAAATGTTATCCCAGGCCGTTGAAGGTGTTTTGCATGGATCGAACCGCTTGCATCAAATTGTGAACAGCATGCTGGATGTGGCGCGGATCGATAATCAAATCACAAACCCGCATTTGGAACCGGTTAGTCTGAGCTTGATCCTGCATTTGATTCACAAGGATTATGTAAAGGACCTCGCGGCTCGAAATCTGAGTATGGGCCTGGACGAAGCAATCAAGGATATTCCCCCTCTTTGGGTTGACTCTGAATTACTCAAAAAAGCGCTTGATCATGTTATCGTCAATGCCATTAAATTCACACCAGATGGAGGCTCGATCCAAGTTTCCACCCAGATTGTGGAGGATATACACTTGGGCAGGTGTGCCGAGGTGCGGATAAAGGATACCGGCATTGGCATTGACTCCGAACATCACAAGGTCATCTTTGAGAAATTATTCCAATTGGGGACAGTGGAGCTGCATTCCTCCAGCCGCACCAATTACAAGGGTGGAGGTGCCGGGCTGGGACTGGCTATTGCCTCTGGCATTGTAAAAGCCCTGCAGGGAAATATTTGGGTGGAAAGCAGCGGACATGACGAAGTTAAACTTCCTGGCAGCACTTTTATCATTCGATTGCCACTGGCAAAATAAGATAATTGGAGTTCGGAAGTTCTCCCCCACTGTGGGTTCAAAATTGTGTTTATTCTCTTGCTGCCTGCCATAAAGTCCCTGCAAGGGAGCGAATGGGGGTCCTTGTGACCAGCCGCAAAACACTCCAAGACTTTTGGAAAATGACATGTAAAGTTCATTTTATTCTATGCGGGCTCTGGGTGGCAAAAAGAGTGGGCTAAAACTGCAGGTTTCGCGGTTCACTGCGAAACCTATACCGCGCGGGTGAGCTCGTATCTTGCGAGAGAAACTGCCATGGGCAGAGATTGAATTGGCTCAAAAACTGAAAATCTTCAAATTCTACATGCAGAATCCAAAGCCAAAAATTGGTTCGGCGGGCAAGGCAAATCAGTGTAGAATCAAACCATACTCGTCAGATAGGAAAGGATATTCTTATGAACCTGCGTTGCATCTATTGCCAGACCCCGTTCACACTCGCCCGCGCTGAAATGTTGAGCGCCATCGTTACGATGAACGAGAGACACCAAAGTCACTATGACGCGCATTGTCCGCGCTGCCGCCGCGCTAATTCCATTTCACGCCAGCGGATGGAGCTATTTTTCCCCAATTGGCAGGACGCCGCCAAGCAATTGGCTTCTGCTCCTCCGCCAGCCCTTAAAGAGGAAGTGCCTGCCTCTGTACTGACCAAGACCGAACCCCTGTCAAAAGTCAAAAAGGTGGCGGTTAAGAAAACAACCGCTAAAACACCTTCGAAAGAGAAAAAACCGGCAGAAGCCAAGACGCCAGCCGATAAAAAAAACGCGGTTAAGAAGCCTACGACCACAGTTTCTGAATCCAAGACAAAGAAAAAGTAGGCGCACTGTATCATGTCAATCCGTGCAGTTTTTTTTGATTTTGGCGGTGTCATCATGCGGACAGAATACCAGGCGCCGCGTCAGAAACTGGCTGAACGTTTCAATATGGACTACGATGAAATCGATAAGGCTGTCTTTGCCAGTGCCTCGGCGCGGCGCGCCTCCCTTGGTGAGATCTCTGAAGAAGAGCATTGGACAGAAGTATTGAAGCGCTTCAAACAACCTCTCTCTGAGTCCAAATCTTTCCGCGAACAGTTTTTTGGCGGAGATATTGTAGATCGCCACCTCGTCGACTATATTCGCTCTCTGCGCGGTAGTTTCCATATGGGGTTGATCTCCAATGCGTGGAGCGGGCTGCGTGATATCCTTGCCAAAGAGAGACTGCTCGATCTGTTCGATACAGTCATCATCTCGGCGGAAGTCCGTACGGTCAAGCCGTCAGCAAAGATCTATGAACTTGCGCTGGAAAAGGCTAATGTTGGCGCGGATGAAGCAGTCTTTGTGGATGATATGCCTGAAAATATTTTAGCCTGCCAAAAAGTCGGTATGACAGGTGTTTTATTTAATGACCCCGAAAAGTCCCTGGACCGCTTAAATCGAGTGTTGAAGTCCAATTAAGATCTGCATTATTCATTAGTCATCCCGCAGGTTGAGTAAAGCCCTTTTGGACTTCATTCAAAAACTGCGGGATGATCGTTTAATAGTGAAGTGGTGAGCCCCATGACAGATAATATATTTCACGACCTTGGCGATGGATTGATCCTTCGCCGTTCGACCCCGGCAGATGCTGAGCCCCTGGCAGATTTTTGTGGGCGTATTCACAGCGACGATGGCCCTGACAAGCCAGATATGCGTATAACCGCCTGGACCCGTGATCTGCTTGCCAGACCACATCCAACCTTCCATGCAGATGATTTCACCGTGATCGCTGAAACCGCCACCGGGCGAATTGTGTCAGCCCTTACCATGATTCCACAAACGTGGACATATGAAGGGATTCCCTTTGGCGTGGGACGACCTGAGTTGGTTGGTACCCTGCCTGAATATCGTAATCGCGGTTTGGTCCGTGTGCAATTTGAGGAAATCCACAAATGGAGTGCTGAGCGCGGTGATCTGGTTCAAGCCATCACAGGCATCCCGTTTTACTATCGTTTGTTTGGTTACGAAATGACGATGGATCTGGGCGGACGACGCTTCGGCTATGAAGATAATGTAACAAAGTTGAAGGAAGGTGAGTCGGAGCAGTACCCCATCCGCTGCGCGGTAGAAGCAGACCTGCCCTTCATTGCCCAGGTCTATGAGAAAGCGTCTACACGCTACGAAGTGGTCTGCCAACGCACACCAGAGATCTGGAAATATGAATTGGATGGGCAAAGTGAAAACAATGCCAACTGCAATCAAATCATGATCATCGAAGATGCCCAGGGCAAACCAGTGGGATATTTTCAACACGCCACTTATTTGGGAATGTCGGGCGTATCTGCCATTGGCTATGAACTTCGACAGGGCGTTTCGTGGTTGGAAGTCACGCCAGGTGTGGCGCGTTACCTGTGGCAGCGCGGCCAGGAATATGCTAAACGTGATGGCAAGGAATGTCGCATGTTCGGCTTTATGCTTGGCCTGCATCATCCCGTGTATGAAGCACTGACCTCCTCTCTGCCGGATGAGCGTAAGCCGTATGCCTGGTACATCCGTGTGCCCGACCTGCCTGCCTTTATTGGCCATATCCGGCCTGTGCTCGAAAAGCGGCTTGCCGAATCAATTGCGGTTGGGTACAGTGGTACGCTAAGACTAAGTTTTTATCGAAATGGCTTGCAAATGGTGTTTGAGAAAGGGCAGTTGCAAAGGGTTGAATCCTGGAAGCCCAAACTTGAAGACCAGGAAAGTGCCTCCTTCCCCGGTTTGACCTTTTTGCAAATGGTGTTTGGCTACCGCAGCTTTGACGAACTGCATTATGCCTTTGCCGATTGCTTTTGGTCCAGCAATGAGGCGTACCGCCTGTTGGGGATCCTGTTCCCCAAAAAACTCTCGGACGTATTTCCTGTTGCGTGAATGTCACTTCCGGGATTGAAGACGATCAAGCAGAGTCTGACATTGAAAAAATAATTGTTCCTGTGAAAAATCAGGATTACTTTTTTGCATGAATTATTTCCAGACCCATAATCTTTTCTCTCAGGTGGAGTTGTTTTCATGCACCCCAACTTAAAATTAGACGCTACAAAAGTTTACCTGTTCATTGAATTTACAGGTTCCGCTTTCTTCTCCATGATGTTTGTAACCATGTCATTGTACGAGGCCACGGTTGCAGGATTGACCCCCGTACAACTTGTGCTGGTTGGCACCACTCTGGAAATTTCCGCCTTTGTGTTTGAAATTCCTACAGGCGTGGTTGCTGATGCATACTCACGCCGGCTTTCGATCATCATTGGTTATATATTAATGGGGGTTGGTTTTTTGGTGGAAGGTTTCTTTCCTGCTTTCCTGCCAATTTTGTTCGCGCAGGTGATCTGGGGTTTGGGCTATACCTTTACCAGCGGCGCTACCCAGGCATGGATTTCGGATGAGATCGGTGAGGGGCCAGCCAACCAGCTTTTTCTACGTGCCACCCGCACAGGCCTGGTTGCATCCCTGATCGGGATGGGAGGTGCCATGCTCATCGGCGTGAATAACGTGGCTTTACCCATTCAAATCGGCGCGATCGGAGTTGCGTCAATTGGCGTTGTGCTCATCTTCATTATGCCCGAAACGGGATTTCATCCCACTCCAAAAGAAGACCGAAACAACTGGCAGCACATGTCATATACTTTTCACGAAGGCGTTAAATTCGTTCGCGCCAGCCCGCGCCTGATGAGTATTCTTGGCGTCGGTTTTGTTTATGGTTTGTACAGCGAGGGTTTTGATCGTTTATGGGTAAAGCATCTGCTTGATAACTTTGATATTCCAAACCTGTTTGGGAATAATCAGATTGCATTCTTTGCAGTGCTTCGCATTACAGGCTCCATTCTGACGATCCTTGTACTTCGTTCTGTGGAGAAGCGTATGGATTCTGGAGGCTCACCTGCCATTGGGCGTACCGTGCTGCTTGTGACAGGTATGATCTCGGCAGCCATGATCGGTTTTGCCACGTCACGTTTTTTACCTCTCACGCTGATTTTGTACCTTATCATCAATGTTTTGCGTGAGATTTGGAATCCGATCAACTCTGTCTGGGTGAATCAAAAACTTGATCCTCAAACCCGTGCCACGGTTCATTCCATGACAGGACAGGTGGATGCCATCGGTCAGGTGGGCGGTGGCCCGCTGGCGGCTTTGATCGCAGGTTTGTATTCCGTACCATCTGCCATTGCCGGGTCGGGATCCTTATTAATGTTCGCCTTTCCGTTGATCGTCCGAGCGAACAGACAGCCCCCCGCCATGGCTGAGGATCAATGTGGAACGGGTATAATTTCAGAATAGGAATTTATTTCGTTGACTTTTACCTGGAGGTGTTTTATGGATCTCTCGAAGCACGCGTTCTTTGAGGGAGGGATTGTCCCATTGGCGGATGCGAAAATTAATATCGCTGTGCATGGCTTTTTATATGGGACCACCGTATTTAGCGGCATGCGGGCATATTGGAATGAAGAGAAGCAGCACCTCTTTGTTTTCCGTCCCTACGAGCATTTTCACCGCCTATTGGATTCGGCTAAGATCATGTCCATGTCCATTCCTTACGATGAACAGGCGCTGATCGATCTGACACTTGAACTCCTGCGTAAAGATGACTGGCGGCAGGATGTCTACCTGCGTCCCACCATTTACAAAGCAGATATGGGTATTGGTGTGCGTCTGCATAACCTGCGGGATGAATTCAGCATGTTCGTCACCGCTTTTGATAAATATCTTTCAAACGATTCGGATGCGCATTTAACCTTTTCCTCCTGGCGGAGGATCGATGACAATACCATTCCGGCACGCGGGAAGATTTCGGGAGCATACGCCAACTCAGCGCTCATCAAGACCGATGCAAACCGGGCGGGTTTTGATGAGGCCATTGTGTTGGACCAGGATGGTCAGGTTTCTGAAGGCTCAGCGATGAATATTTTCATGGTGCGTGATGGAGTTTTGGTCACGCCTCCTTCGACGGACAATATTCTCGAAGGAATCACCCGTCGTTCCGTGATCGAACTTGCGCGCAATGAGTTGGGTATCCGGGTCGTGGAACGTTCCATTGACCGGACAGAGGTATTCATTGCTGAGGAATTATTTATGACAGGGACAGCTGCTCAAATTGTGGCTGCCACAAAGGTGGATTACCGTCCCATCGGTAGTGGAAAAATGGGACCGATCACAACCAAACTACGTGCCCTGTTCGATGATGTTGTCCATGCGGGGAATTTAAAATATAAGCAGTGGAGTTTGGAAGTTTAACAAAGGATGTGTAAATATAAAAAGTCCGCTGCTTCATAAGCAGCGGACTTTTTATATTTCCTAATTCTAGGGGTTCTTCTTGAAGCGCACCAGCACCAGGTTCTTTGAACAATCGTTAAAGGTGTCAATATTAATAACATCCGAAAGCGGCAGGCCTGCCTGGTCCAAAAGCTGTAAATTCAACTCCCCCTTGGATAAAATTGGCACCGTACCTAAAAAGAACTCATAACCGGATTTTCCATATGCGGGCGCAATACTGCTGACTGTTAACTCGGTTTTGGACTTGCCATTATATTTCCCCGCAAGACGAATTGTCATCCTAAGCATGTCTGTGTTACTTGCATCCACAACCGTTCCGCCGATCCCCTGCCAATTACATGCGTCTTCCTGGTGAATGATCGTACTGGCGATGTATGTGATGGTTGCTGAAAAGGGCGCTTTTGGCGTGGCTGTCGGTGTGAAGGTGATTGTTGGTGTTACGAGTGAGAAAGGTGTTGAAGACGGCGCAAGTGTATAGGTGGGGACAAGAGTCTGTGTTTCTGTTGCTGCCTGTGTGGGAGTCACTGTCCAGGTGGCATCAAGGATAATGGGTGTGAGGGTCGGCGTGGGAAAAATACCCATGGCTGCCGGATCAGGTTTCAAGGGGTTGAAAGCGGATTGCGGGAAGAGAAAGATCGCAACATAATATGTGCCGATGCAGAGTGTGAGAATAAGCGTCAGGATGCTCAACATATCCCAAATCTCAAGCCTGGCGTTTTGTACTGGCACAGATGTCTCTTCGTAACTGTAGTTATCTTTGCTCATCGTATTACTCCAAACAATAACTTCTCAACGGATGATGTGTTTTATGGAAC
The DNA here is from genome assembly GCA_020047815.1 of Anaerolinea sp. Classification (GTDB taxonomy): domain Bacteria; phylum Chloroflexota; class Anaerolineae; order Anaerolineales; family Villigracilaceae; genus Villigracilis. Next base: position 14,398 of record JAIFNG010000065.1, on the reverse strand, counting down.
CAGAACAATATTGCCCTTTGCGCGCTGGTCCGCAACCCAATTCTTTAGTGCCTGTTCCTGCACCGTCAATAGTGCATCAGGTGCAAGTGGGTGTTCCCCGCGTTCAATGGCTTTAAAAATATGGAAACCTGCATCGGTTGCGACCACATCGCTGTATGCGCCGGCTTGCAGGGCAAACACAACTTCATCCGCCCTGGCATCGAGCAGGTAACCGCGTGGTACCCAGCCCAACTCTCCGAATGTGATCGAGTCGTATCGCGCAGCCAGTTCATCAAAGTCTGCACCGGCTTTTAACTCTTCCAATGCGGCGCGCGCGTTTTCCTCATTATAGGTCAAAATCTGGCGCACGTGAATTTGTTCAACAGCAGTTGGCACATTCGCAATGATTTTGTCACGCATCCATGCCGCCTCGATGGAACGCTGCAATGCAATTTGAAAAGAGGTGTCGTCATAGCCATGAGCAGCCTGCCATGCGGATAATGCCTCTGCCCCTCCGATGGATTCGGCCAGGGTTTTCATTCTTGACTTTAGGTCTGATCCTGTCAAAATGAAATCAGCCTCCCTGGCAGCTTGTGCCAGTAAAACCTGTGCAATCAGGTCTTCCAGAATGATCCGGTTGGCTTCCTCATCCGACACTGAGACCCCCAATGCAGTCTGTGCGGATTTATAACGTCCAAGTTCCGCCTGGAACTCTGCTGCGGTGATGTACTCTCCATTCACAAAAGCCACTGAAGGTGGGGGTGTGGCGGTGGGAGGCACTGGCGTCAATGTGGGAGGCGCAGGGGTGGGCGTGTTTGGGGGCGCGAAAGCCGCGCAGGCGGAAATGCCCAGAAGCAGAATCAATTGAAGAAAAAAAAGGGGTTTTGAAAGCATTGACGGAATTATACGTTAAAAACGTAGGGACACAGCAACGCTGTGTCCCTACAAATTTGTTGATGGATCGGTTTAGTAGTCCATACCACCCATGCCGCCAGGAGGCATGGCAGGAGCGTTTTCCTTTGCGGGTACATCGGTGATCAATACATCAGTTGTGAGGATCATTGCAGCGATGGATGCAGCATTCTCAAGAGCGCCACGTACAACCTTGACCGGGTCAATGACGCCAGCTTTGATCATGTCGGTGTATTCGCCGGTGAGCACGTTGAAGCCGATATTGATGTTCTTCTTCTCAGCGGCGGTGCGGCGAACGGTGTCAATGATGACGGAACCATCCTGCCCGGCGTTGGAAGCCAGTTTGCGGATCGGAGCTTCGAGGGCTTTCTTGACGATATTGATGCCGACTTTGATCTCTTCGTTCTCGTCTTCGGCGTGTGCCTTGGCGAGTTTGTCAAGTTTGACAGCGGCATTGATGAGGGAGATCTCACCACCAGGGACGATGCCTTCTTCGACCGCAGCGCGTGCGGCTGAGAGTGCATCTTCGACGCGGTGTTTCTTCTCTTTCATTTCAGTTTCGGTCGCAGCGCCCACACGGATGATGGCAACACCACCGCTAAGCTTGGCGAGACGTTCCTGAAGTTTTTCCTTGTCGTAATCGCTGGTGCTCTTGTCGATTTCAATGCGGATCTCTTTAATCCGCGATTCGATGTCACCCTTCTTGCCTTTGCCGCCGATAATGGTGGTGTTCTCTTTGTCAGAAACAACTTTTTCAGCGCGACCGAGGTCTTGAATGGTGGTGGTTTCCAGTTTGCGTCCGGTTTCTTCAGAGATGACCTGTCCAGCGGTGAGGACGGCTATGTCGTTCATCATAGCTTTGCGGCGGTCACCAAAACCAGGGGCTTTGATTGCGAGCACGTTTAACATGCCACGCAGTTTGTTGAGCACGAGTGTGGCAAGGGCTTCGCCGTCAATATCTTCGGCAATGATCACGAGTTCGCGTTTGCCAACCTGGACCAGTTTTTCGAGCAGAGGAACGATGTCCTGTGCGGCAGAGATTTTCTTGTCGTAGATCAAAACATAGGCATCATTGATCTGGGCTTCCATCTGATCACCGTTGGTGATGAAGTAGGGCGAGATGTAACCACGGTCAAACTGCATGCCTTCCACGAATTCGGTTTCGAACTGCATGGACTTGGATTCTTCAACAGTGATAACGCCATCCTTGCCGACTTTGTCCATCACGTCTGCGATCAAATCACCGATCTCGCTGTCTGCGGCGGAGTTGGTTGCCACAGATGCAATTTCTTCGCGGGTGTCGATCTTGGTGGAATTCTTCTTGAGCTCGGTCACGATGGTCTCGGTCGCAAGTTCAATACCGCGCTTGAGAAGCATCGGGTTGTAACCAGCTTCGAGAGCTTTCAAGCCTTCGGTCACGATGGCATAAGCCAAAACGGTGGAGGTGGTTGTACCGTCACCGGCAATATCATTGGTCTTCTGGGCGGCTTCCTTGAGAAGCTGGGCGCCCATGTTCTCGAACGGGTCTTCGAGTTCAATTTCCTTGGCAACGGATACACCGTCGTGTGTAATGGTGGGGGAACCGAACTTGCGGTCAATAGCCACATTGCGGCCTTTGGGTCCAAGAGTTGCGGAAACAGCGTTCGCAACAACAGTCATGCCGTTCTTAAGCTTGCGGCGGGCGTCTTCTGAAAATACAATTTGTTTAGCAGCCATAGTAATACTTCCTTAATTTTTTGTTATTTTGGATTAACCGACAATACCGAGAAGATCACTCTCGCGCATGATGAGCAATTTTTTGCCATCCATCTTGACTTCGGTGCCAGAGTACTTGGCGAAAAGAACAGTATCGCCGACTTTAACATCCATTACAATGCGTTCGCCCTTTTCGTTGCGATCACCAGGGCCGGCGGCCAGTACTTTGCCTTGCTGGGGTTTTTCTTTTGCGGTTTCGGGCAGGACAATGCCGCCTGCAGTCACTTCCGCCTGCTCGATTGCTTCAATGAGCACGCGCGCGCCCAAGGGTTTGAATGTTACTTTTGCCATTTCTTTTCTCCTAGGATTTTTTGGTTTTCAATAATCTCAAAGTTTTAGCACTCGATAGGCCCGAGTGCTAATTTCAATATTACCTAGTTAAATGGGCAAAGTCAAGGTAAGTATATAAATTCTTACAAAACTCTGATGAAGTCTCACGTGTTGAATCTGACGGGCTGCGGCTTGGTATGAAGATTTTAATTACGGTGTCGCTGTCGATTCTTCTTCCAGCATGGCAGGTTCGGTGGCATTCGGCCCCTGGGTGGGGGTGATCTCTGCTTCGGGAGAAAAAGTGCAGATATTCCGCACTACCACCACGTCAGCGGCGATATTGGGGTCTTCGTCAAATTCAGAGGCTTCAATCTCTGACGCGATTGCCAGCGCTTCTTCACAATAACTTTTCTTTGGGGTACTTAACGCGGCCAGTTCGGAGGCGTAGATATCGTAATAATAGATGGTGCTGGCTGAGAGTGGCAGTCCGATTACTTCGGCGGGTACATCGTTTGTACCGCAGTCCCCGCGTGCAGCACAGGATTCTTCGGGGGTGCATCCGCGCACGGCGCACCCAAGTGCAAGAATGCCCGTTTCATAGTTGCGGTTCTTATGATACAGCACACCCAGTTCGCCATAAAAGACAGGGTTGTCTGGCTGGAACTCGATTGTTTTTTGCACATTGCGAATGGCGATGAAGAATTGTCCCATTTGCGAATAGGTCTTTGCAATGGAAAGATAGGGCACGGGGTCAAACACATTTAATTGCTCGTTGATGCGCGCTGTCTGTGCGAAGTATTCCAGGGATTTTTCATAAAGTTCGGTTTGAACTGTTTCGTTGGGACTATCAAATGCAAGGCGGCGGTAGTTCGCCCCTGCGCGCAGGTACAGGAAGGTCATGTTGGGCGCGATGGCAATGGCCCGGTCATACGCTTCAATCGCAAGTGTGTATTCGCCCAATGACTCAAGCACATAAGCATGGACACGGTGAACGTCCATCAGAGATGAATCTCGTTCCAAGGCCTGCTGGATGTATTGTTCAGCCTGCGTCCATTTTTGCTGGTCGACAAGAATTTCGGCGTAAAAAGCCAGCGCGAGTGTGTTGGTGTTGTCCAATTGCAGGGCACGCACGGCTTCCTGTTCGGCTTTGGTGAGGAATTTTTGGGATTCGCGAGCATCCACCAGGGTTGGGTTGGCGTTCCAGTCCAGTGTAAATGCGTAGACCGAATGAGTAAAACTATCATCGGGGGCAAGCGCCACTGCCTGCTCGGCAGATACCAGTGCCTCTTTAAGACGCGCTTTTATGGTCTCATCTTTTACGAGCATCGCGGATGAATAGATTTGGATGCGTGCAAGCTGAGCCAGGAGCTGCGCGTTGGTGGGGTCAACTTTCGCGGCTTCACGATAGGCAGTGATCGCATCCTCCAGCTTGCCTGCTGTGAATTGTGCGTCGCCTTCCAGGGCGTAAGATGTCGCAAAGCGTGTGGGAGTGGGGGTGGGCTGGAAGAGCGGTTTGATCTCACCATTGTTAACAGAGCGAATGAGCCAAACGCCTCCGAGGATCAATGTGATCCAGAAGAACATGCGGTAGATGTTGGGTTCATCGCGGCGGCGGCGAAACAATCCGCGTTTTTGATAAATGTTCATGGGGCCGCGGGTGTCTCTGTCGGAGCAGGAGCAGCCTCGAGCGGTGTCTCCGTCGCTTCAGGGGGAGAATCAAGATTCTGCTGACAACGGCTGATGATCGCGTTCGCATTTTCCACGGCAAGTTCATCGGCGGGAATGCGCTCAAGGATGGTACGGGCAACCTGCAAAGCTTTGCCGCATTGATTCAGGCGGGAAAGTGCGAGTCCGTACGTGGCATAATATTCTGCAGTGCGCGAATCGTTAGGAGCCAGGTTGATGGGCTCAATTTGGGCGCCATCATCCGTCACACCACCATTGACCACATAGCCAAGCTCGGTGATGGCTTCAGTCCAATAGGAGTTGCGGTAATACATGACACCCAGGTTGCCGCGCAGGCTGGCGCTGGCAGGGTTGTTGTCCTTTGCGGATTCTGCATACTGCATGGCTTTTGCGTATTCACCGATGGTGGCGTAGGTGCGTGAGATGAACAGGTCGGGCGTGGGGTCTTCAGGGTTGAGGGCATTGGCGCGCGTGAATTCTTCAACGGCTTTGTCATAAATGCCCAGCGTACGATAATTGCGTCCGAGGGCAAGATGCAGGTCTGCAATGTTGGTGTTGACTGCAATCGCAGCTTCATATTCACGGATGGCTTCCTCGTAGTTGCCTGTGGCTTCATACACATAGCCGCGTGCGCGGTGTGTTTCCAATGCATCAGGTGCGAGCGCAATGGCAACCTTTGATTCCTCGATGGCCTTTTCGATGGCGCCGACAGCACCTGTTCCGCTGTAGAAAGAGTCGACCAGGATCTCTGAGTAGTAAGCATGAGCGAGCGCGTTGTTGGGGTCCAGTTCCAATGCCCGTTTGATGCTGGCTTCGGCTTCAAGGGTTTCCTCCTGAAAATCCAACGCCCAGGCGCGCACGGCATGCGCATTGGAGTTGTTGTTGTTGAGCAATATGGCAGATTCAGCGCTTTCCTGCGCTTCCTTGTATTGACCTGCAAAAACCTGCGTCCGAGCCAGAGCCACGTAGACGGCAGGGTTTTCAGGGGAAGAGACAATCGCCTGTTTGTAGGCTTCGATTGCGGGAATGAGTTTTCCCTGGGTAAAATATTCCTCAGCTTCGGTGACAAAAGACTCCGGCGAGCGGGTTGCGGTGGGAGTGGGGACTCCTAGTTGGGGTTGATTCGGAAGGATGAACCGGTTGACGTACGCCCCACCCAACACAAGCAGTGACAGTAATATGATCCGAAACCAGTTGGGCCTCGTCCGCCGGCGATTCATACTCCATTTACTTCCTTTAAGATACATGCAATCATATTACCATTTTTAACAAAGCACAGTCAAGCAAGGGATTTGATCTCTTATGTGATTTTAAGAGAGCAATAAATTTATCCTGTTTTGATGTATCATCAACACATAGGATAAAAATAAGTTTTGAAAAGTTCGGGGCACCCCCCGGCAGTATTTTTGAGGTATTGTATGAAGCAGAAAAAAAAATTTATTATTTTGGGATTTGTCGGATTTATCTTTCTGGTATTCTGGTTTGCTGCCCTGTCGTTAATTATCAAAACCATGAGCCGGTCAAGTGAGGATGCGGGTGCTCCGATGACGGAGGTGGCGTTGTGTGACGAGGATGCCAGCGGCCTATGCATTGTCACATTTGGCGCAAATAATGTTAACCGTATGGTGATCAATTTCCAATTACCGAATCCAGATTATTCCCCGTTCTACGTGAAGGTGAATCATCGAGGAACGGTGGGTGTATATGCGTGCGAGGTGGTTGAGTCTGTGCCGACCAGCGCATATTGCACCGGTGTGCGTACACCGCTTGGAGAAACGATTGATATTGAAGTATATGCGATTGCCGAAGATAAGTTGATCGCGCGCGGAACGTTTTTGGTTTCGGCGATCGCTCTAGCAACGCCAGTCAGCCTGCCGGGAAATGCGGCCAGTGTGGAAAAAGTTCCAACTTCCGAGCCTGTTCCGGGAGATAATGATCCCTCAATTCACCTCAATTCAAAGTGAGCCAGTGCCCATACCGGAAACAGCCTATCCCAACCCATGATTTTCATTCATGATGAACAGTAACTGGTTCATTAATAGTGTATCCATCCTTGCTCAAAACCTGGGTATTATCCTTGCTATTCTGGTTTTTGTGAGTTGGGGGACATTGTTAACTTTTGCAAGTCTAAAAAAAATACTGGGTCCCCAATTTACCAATTCAGAACAGGCTGCGCTGGCACTGGGTGGATTTCCTTTGCCTGTACTCCTGTTTTCTGTGTCCCTGCTGGCTTTACGTTTATTCCTTCCTGCAGGTTTAATTTTAGCCATTTCGCTCCTCATATTCGTCATTAGTTCAGGACTTGCCCTTCGTACTGTGTGGAAATATATCTCGTCAGGTTTTGTCCTGCCTGTTTTCATCTTCCTGTTTTTAATTTTCATTCGCCTTGGGTTTTTAGCTAATGTGGTTTTGCCCCCATATTTTGACTCAGCCGAACACTACCGGCTTGTTCAGTCGCTGATCCGCATGGATCAGATCGCGTTATCGCTGCCCTATTATCATCTCGGTTATCACGTGATCATTGCAGCGTTTACATGGATCACAAATGCAAATCCCGGACAAGTGATGCTGTTATTTGGGCAGATCATACTGGCGGCAATCCCTTTACCGGTCTATTTTTTTATCAACCGTACCACCCACTCTAATGCGGCGGGATGGTTTGGCGTGACGCTTGTTGCATTTGGCTGGTTCATGCCGGCTCATGCGGTAAACTGGGGAAAATATCCCGCGCTATTAAGCATGCTTTTGATTCAATTTACGCTGGGCGCGGCACTCACAAAAAAACGCTGGCTGGTTGCATTGAGCATGGCTGCTGCGGTACTCATTCACAGCCGCTCAGTTATTTTGTTGGCGATCTTTGGCATGGCATGGATACTGACTGCTGTACCACGCAGGAAATACGTACTCCTCGCTACTTTGACTGGTGCAATACTTGGATTGACGATCGTGCTGATTAATAAGAATCAGTTTGTTGGGCTGGTTTTTGAGCCTTATGGAATTTGGGTCACGCTTCTGGCAGGTCTTCTGGCTGTTTCTGTTTTCCAATCATTTCCCCGCCAGATCGCAGCCTCGCTCCTTGCAATTTTATTAATGTTGGTGGGGATGTTCATTCCCATTACTTCTGTGTTGACCCTGCTGGACAGGCCGCTTGTTGAAATGACGTTATTTCTGCCTCTGGCATTTCTTGGTGGGTTAGGTTCCATCCGTCTGCCAAAAGTTGTCCTACTACTGTTTGTTACCATCATCATTTTTCATGCATGGACGGCTTACAGCTTTAGTCCGTCCGCATGCTGTACACTTGTGAGCCGCGACGATACGGTGGCTTTGGATTGGATGAATAAACACCTTCCCGCCAACGCACGGGTAGTCATCTCCGGTGCAGATATGAGTCTGGATGCTTATGGCTTGCCCATCTTTGGAACAGGGGCTGATGCAGGCATATGGGTTAGACCTTTAACTGGGCGTCTGATCCTTGTTCTGCCTTACTCGACAGACTTTGCTGCCCAGAGCACGCACGATCTGCTCTGCCTGAAAAAGGCGACTCATATTTATGTAGGAGGACTGTCGCGCAGTTTTCAGCCCGGCATCGTTAATGAAAAACCTGCATGGTATGAAACCATTTTCTTTTTGCCCAATGCCCGTATTATTATGACTCTTGGATGTGAATGAGAGTATGTTGCAAGCCCACTGAATAATTTTTATCAAGGAAAACCATGACCATATACTTTATCACTGGCGGCTTCGGCTTCCTTGGACAATATATTGTGCAGGCGGTTCATGATTTTGACCCGCAGGGAGAATTACGGGTTTTGACGCGTACACAACGTAAAACTTTTTTAAACCTTGAAAAATTGGAACGTGTGAAATGGGTGCGCGGCGAGTTAACCCAGCCTGAATCTTTTGCCGGGCAGCTTAAAGGGGTTGATACGGTCATTCACAACGCGGCAATGGTCTCTTTTATTAAAGCGGATGCGCAAAAGGTTTTTGAAGCCAATGTGATCGGCACTCGCAACCTTGCTCAAACCGCGCTGGAGGCGGGCTGCAAGAATTTCATCTTTATCAGTTCAATATCTGCTGTGGAATTTCGTCCACCGCAAATCACAGATGAGACCTTTTTCCCTGATATGGAATATAAAAAGCAGTATGACATTTACGGTTATACCAAACGCTTGAGTGAGATCGAACTGGGGGAAATGAAAAATGGCATGCGTATCATCATGCTCAATCCAAGTGTGATTCTGGGTCCCGGTTCGGAGCGAGTGGGCAGCGCCATCAAGGCGATTAAAAAATTCCCCATTTTGCCGATGATGGATTATGTCAATGCGTTTGTGGACGTGCGTGATGTGGCACGTGCAGTCACGCTGGCGCTTACCAAAGGCCACAACGGTGAGCGATACATTGTCTCATCACATAATGCAAGTATGATCGAATTCACCCGCGCCATTGTCAGGCAATTAGGAAAAAAAACACGCGTTTTTTCGCTTTCTCCCCTGGGTCTTAAACTGGCAGATGGTTTTATTGCGCTGCTCGACCTGTTGTATCTCAACCCCGGTATCCGCCGCCCTTCGCAAATAGACATTGATAAACCCTGTTCACACGAAAAGATAAAAAACGAAATGGGCTGGGAGCCGGGTTTTACTTTGGAAGAGTCGATCAGAGACTCAATTTTACATTCTTAACGGAAACGTAGGAGTGAATCAGCTGGTTGATGATTTTTTGGGGTGGTATCCGCCGCTTTAATCCAAGGCGGAAGGACAGGTAGGCCGTCCTGATCCATAGGTATTCATATATAAAGGGTTTCAAGTGAATTTTCGAAACAAACAAGTTCTCATTACCGGTGCAGCGCGCGGACTTGGACGCGAACTTGCCGGCCTTCTTGATAAGGAAGGCTGTTCTCTCATTCTGGTTGACCGTGACAAGGTAACATTTCCAAATGCACGGGTATATGTTTGCGACCTGGGTGACTTTTCCCAAAGAAAGAAATTTATGGAAGAGATGCGGATAAATGCTAAAGTTGACATTCTTATCAATTGTGCAGGGATCGGGAGCCATTCGCAGTCGGGTCAACTCACAGTGGATGAGATCGAGCGCATCATGCAGGTCAATACGCTGGCGCCGCTGGAGTTTTATGCCGGATTGTCGCCTCTTGAGCTGGTCGTCAATATCGGGTCGGTGGCGGGAGAAATGAGCCTGCCTTCGATGAGTTTATACGCTGCGAGTAAAACCTCGGTTCATGCGTTCACACGTTCCATCCACCTCGAAGGCGGGCGGACATTGCTGGTCATCCTCGGTCCGCTGCGCGGCACGGACTTTATTCATTCCATAACGCATCCGCTTACTGGACAGCCGGACTGGTATCGGGGTTTGGACCTGCCTGTCGAAAAAGCAGCCAGCCTCATCATTAAGGCAATGCGTAAGGGACAGAGTCAACTGGTCGCGCCGAATTGGTATCGAGTTGTCTTTCCCATTGCGCGGATGTTTTATCCGCTGATCAGGGTGTTCAATAAAAATTATACAGGATCCAATTGATGAAGCGGTTTTCTGCCATCATATGGATCCCATCATTTTTACTGCCAGTTATGTTTTTTCAATGACGTGCTTATTCTTCGAGTAGGGCTCCAGCCGCTTGTGGGTCAAATCCATTGGGCCATTTAGTCCCTTGGTTATAAGTAGCTCTGGTCAAGTCAGCCCCGTGCAGGTTTGCGCCAAGCAGATCAGCATAATGCAGACGCGCATTGTTCAACCTGGTTCCGCTCAGGTCCGAACCACGCAGGTTGGCGTCGCTTAGGTCAGATTCGGAAAGGGTTGCTCCGTGCAGGTTGGCCTCGCTCAGGTCGGTGCCGCTTAGGTTGGCCCTGCTTAGGTCAGCATAGCGCAGTCTTGCAGCATTCAGATACGCCCCGCTTAAGTCTGCTCCGCTCAAATCTGCCTTGCTCAGGTCCGCGCCTGCCAGATTCAATGACTTTGGATTTTTTAGCAAAGTGTCAAGTTCATCTTGTGTAAACTGCATTTTTTACCTTTTTTATGGGTGAATTTCGGTTGGAACACGGTCATGGAGGGTCGTTATGTATCCAACGAAAAGATTATAGTCTTGATGAATAAGCGGGGCAAGCTGTAAAGCGTGAGAAAAAAACCACTGGATTTTTCCAGATGATTAGCCTATACTATTAATCAACAGCAAATGCATGGTTGGGTAAACCTTGTATAAAGGTGGATGATATGAGAGATCGAGCTCTGATTGCCCCTAAAGTGTGGCTGGTGGGGATGACCGCTGTTCTGATATTAAGTTGTGGACTTTTGCCGTCTGTCACACCAACGCCCGTTACGGAAGCGCTTCAGGTGGACTATCTCTATACTTCCAACTTAATCACCATCCTCTATCCTTTATACGGTTCAACGCTGGATGATTTTGCCATTATTACCATAACCAATCCCCGCAGCGTACCCGCCCAGGTGATTGTGGAAAGTGAAGTGACCGGTTATACGACCAGGTCGATTGATACGCTGACGGTTGCTGAGGGGGAAACGCTGGAAGTACGCCAGAATCCTCGTCTTATCCCTGATGTGATTGACCAGCTTAATGTTCAAAAGCCAGCTCAATTTTACTTGCGGGTGGCAGAATTGGATGATGGGATTGAAAAGCCGCTTTTGGAAGAAACCGGTGACACCCTTGTATATGCGCGGCGTGATTTCCCCCTATCCATTCCGGGGTTTTCAAATTCTGAATCTTTTGAGCTGCTGGCTGCCATGGTCACGCCCAATGATCCCTCTGTGGAAGAGTTACTCCGTAATGCCGCCAATTACACATCATCCGGGATCATAACAAGCGGATACGGGGGCGTCATAAATGATGAAAGCGGAAGTGTTTGGGATCGGTTGGAATCGGTCTGGAAGGCAGAGGAAGATTACAACCTGACATATATCAGTACCTGGGTTTCTTTTGCTCCGGGCAGTGTACAACGCATCCGTCTGCCCTTTGAAACATTGAGCGACCACAGCGGGAACTGTATCGAGACCTCCCTGTTGTTCGCCTCTGCCGCCGAAGCAATGGATCTGGAAGCAGCCATTATAGGTATTCCCGGTCATGCCTTTGTCGGCGTACGCATTGATCAGGAAAACGCCAATTATTATTTTATTGAAACCACCTTAATTGGGCAGTCCAGTTTCAAGCAGGCGGTTGATCTTGCTACTCAGGAATTCCAGGATGCCCTTCCACATCTTGATGCCCAGGAACAGGGATATGGCTGGGTTACCGTTTGGGATGCGAGAGAGAAAGGGATTTTACCTTTGCCATGGCGCTGATGAGTTCTTGACTTGAGGGGAGATTTTAGATCAGGAAAAACAGCATAATAACTAACAGGAAATTCCATTTATGCCATGTGGATGGTCAGGCATATCAATTCAAGGCTTAAAATAATACTTGTGGTTGAAGATGAACTCTCCCTGCATGTGGCCCTTGCCAATAGCCTGAAAAAAGGGGGGCGTACGGCGAAAAATGTCGGGGATGGACGTTCTGCATTGGAATCCCGGCGGGGAGAGTTTATCCCGCATCTTTGAAAGATTTTATCGGGTGGATGGATCGTGCACAGAGCTGGGTTTATCCAATTAGAACAAATCGTCGAGGCGCGTGATGGGAATATTTGGGTCCAGAGCTCTGGAAGACACGGAAGCTTTTTCCATGTTGTGATCCCGAAGGTGAAAAAATTAACCCATAAATCTTTCCTGAACATCAACAACATCCTTGCCAGATTCGGGAGCGAGCCGGGTATATGTGCCGTCTGGTTGAAGAATGCGGGCTCGGGTATTGTCTTTGAAATATGCATCCAAAACATGATGGCGTAAATAATGGATGTGATCCTTACTTTCGACAGGGAAGACAACTTCAACACGGTGGTTAAGATTGCGCGTCATTAGGTCTGCGCTGCCAAGATAGATTTCCTCCCTGCCGTCGTTTTGGAAATAGAACAGGCGGCTATGCTCCAGATACCTCCCAACGATGCTGATCACACGAATATGTTCACTTACGCCTTTGATGCCGGGGCGTAAACAGCACATACCGCGAACCAGCAGGTCCACTTGCACACCCGCTTGCGAAGCCCGGTATAAAAGTTGGATCATTTGTGGATCAACCAGTGAATTCACCTTGAAGATCAGGCGGGCTTTTCGTCCTAGACGGGCATGTTCGATCTCACGCAGGATAAATTCTTCCATTTTCTTTCGCAGGCTGACGGGGGCAACCAGTAATTTGCGATATTCCTGCTTTGTGGAATAGCCTGTTAAATAATTAAATAGATCAGTTGCATCCGCGCCCATGGCATCGTCACAGGTGAAGATGCCAATATCTTCATAAATACGCGAGGTAAGCGCATTGTAATTACCGGTTGCAAGATGCAAATAGCGGCGGATACCCTCTCCCTCCTGGCGGACAACCATGGTGACTTTGCAGTGGGTCTTCAAGCCCACGAGGCCGTACACTACATGAACACCCACTTCCTCCAACGCACGCGCCCAGCCGATGTTTGATTCCTCATCGAAACGTGCCTTGAGCTCTACCAGCACTGCCACCTGTTTGCCGCGTTCTGCTGCTTCAAGCAGGGCTTCGACCACGGGTGCATTTGTACCAACGCGGTACAGGGTCTGCTTGATGGCAAGTACCTGCGGATCGCGTGCGGCAGCATTTAGGAAATCCACCACTGGATTGAATGAATCATAAGGATGGTGGATAAGGATGTTTCCATTTTTGATGGCATCAAAGACATCCGTCGCTGTTGTGGCATGTTTTAGCGGCTTGGGAATGCGTGGCTTATAGGGAACATCCTTCAAGTCGTGTCGTTCCACGTGACTGTAGAGCTGCCACAACCCGCTCAAACCCAGCGGGCTATCCAGAACGTATACATCGTTGCGGGATACTTCAAGATTATCCACAAGTAGTTCACGGATATTTTCGGGCATGGAATCATAAACAGCCACCTGCACCACCGATCCAAACTTTCGTTTGCGGATACTCTGTTGCATGGTCTCCAGCAGGTCGTCAGCTTCGAGTTCCTGAATTTCAATATCAGCATCGCGCACGATGCGGAATGGATGCGCGGAGGTAACTTCCATCCCAGGGAAAAGATCATCAAGATTTGCGGCGATCACCTGCTCCAGCCAGACAAAATAATGCTGACGTGGAATGGTGCCATCGCTGCGGACTCCACCCGATGAGCGTTTAATGGGCAGAAGGCGAGGCAGGGTATCAGGCACTTTCAGGCGCGCAAATTTTTCATTGCCTTTTTTGTCGCGTATCACGATGGCAAGATTTAAACTTAAATTCGAGATATGCGGGAAGGGGTGCCCGGGATCAAGCGCGAGCGGTGTCAGCACAGGATAGATAACTTCCTTGAAGAATGTGTCAACGCGTTCTTTTTGTGTCTTGTTTAATTTCTGATAATCAATGATATGGATGCCTGCTTTATCCATTTTCGGTAAAAGTTTACGCTGGTAACAGCGCTGGGCTTCGACCATCAACTCCTGCGATAACTTGCGAATGGCTGCAAGTTCATCCGGCGGGGTCATGCCGTCTGGGGAAACATCCATGATGCGTGCCTCCACCATCTTGCGTATACCTGAGACTCGTACCATAAAGAACTCATCCATATTTGAGCCAAAGATGGCAAGGAATTTTACGCGCTCGAGCAGGGGCTTGGATTCATCATGAGCTTCCTCCAGCACACGGCGCTGGAACTCCAAAAGGCTCAGTTCGCGGTTAAGATAAAGGGAGGGCGAACCAAGGTCATTGTTCTCGGTTGGGGTT
>JAIFNG010000048.1 GCA_020047815.1 Anaerolinea sp. | reverse complement strand
CCACGACGGCAAAGCCCTTGCCCTGTTCACCGGCGCGGGCAGCCTCGATGGCGGCGTTGAGCGCCAGCAGGTTGGTCTGGGAGGCGATATCTTCAATGGTCTCGACAATGGTGCCGATCTGTTCGGAGCGTGTTCCCATCTCTTCGACCTTGGCGGCAGAGAGCCCGACCTTGGTCCGGATGGCTTCCATGCCGGTGATGGTTTCCTTGACGGTCTTGGCGCCATCACGCGAGTAGGTGGCCGCCTGGGCGGAATCACGGGTGACCGCCTGGGCATTTTCCGTGACCTGCTCGATGGCATTGTTGATGCGCGAAGTGATCTGGGACGCCATGCTAATGGCTTTGGCTTGTTCCTGAGCGCCTTTGGCTACGCCGTCAATGGCGCGTCCCATTTGTTCAACGGAAACAGAAGTCCTGGTGATGCCTGCGGTCTGTTGGGCGGTGCCGAGAGCAACCTGTTGGATGGTGGTGGCGATCTGGCGGGTAGCCTCGCTGGATTGCTCGGATGCGCCAGTTAATTGGGCAGCGGCGAAGGTGACCGCATTGGCGCCTTCTGCCACCTGGCTGATAACCTCACGCAAGCCCGCAACCACTTTAATAAAGGCAATTCCCAATTCGTCTTTTTCAGAGTTCGCGGTAGCTTCCACCGTGAGGTCTTTCATGGCAAGTCTGTTGTATGCATCAGCGCCGGCCTGAAAATAGATGATCAGGCGGTCAAAAGCCTTGCCGATATCCCCAATTTCATCCCTGCGCAGGCGGATCTTGTCTTTCTCTGCGTCGCTCATGTCACGGACCGTGTCACCCAATGATAGGGACTGTGCCATTTTGGATATCGTACCCAGCGGCGTGGAAATGCTGTCCCTGATAACCAACCAGGTAACGATGATCCCGAATCCCGTCACGATCAGGCTTGCCAGCAGGCTCACCAGCAGGCTGTTGACAACACCTTGATTGGCTTCCGACTGATTTATGTCGATGAGCATCCGCCAGCCAAGGGATTTACCCAATTCTCCGCCCAGGACGCTGTAAGCGATGATCGCCGCTTGTCCATCCAGACCGGTTCCCTGAACCCAGCCGCTCTTTCCGGATTCAAATAATGCCAGAGAGGCATCCGGGGCGGGTTTCATTAGCATGGATGCATCCTGTGTATACAGCACGATCCCCTGTGAGTCGATCAAGGTCACTGAACTGATATTTCCTGATTTGACATTGCCAAGCGTGTTGATCATGATCGAAATATCGAGTGTGCCGCGTAATACCCCGATCGCCTTCTGAGTTTCCGGGTCCATGATGGGTACACCGATGTTCATGGCGTAAGCTTTTGTGCTTTCGTCGTATTCAACAGAATCAATAAAGGTCCTGCCTGTCCCGTTGGCGAAAGCCGAGTTCCACCAACCCTCATCAGCTTGCAGGAAGTCACTGGTGGTATCGGTCATGGCGATGTTTAATCCCTTTTCATCGGTGACAAAGATCTCCACTTCTTCCGGGTTGCTTTTGATGAACTCAGACAAATACCCGCTGATATCATTGGTGGCGATTTCCCGCTGCGTGATCATGATCCCTGATTCCTTATCCTTCCAGGCAATATCCAGGACAGCGATTTTTTCAGGGGTCCAGGTGATCCTATCCAAATTTGCTTTCTGTACTGCCGCAACGATCGATGGAGTTTTGGCGAGAGTCTCCAGGTTTTTCACGCCAGATTCCACTTTTTCTGCTGCGCGTAATACAGCCTGATCGCCCAGGTTCACCATCTGGTTGCCGGTCGTGGTCGTATTCTGAGTCACATTGGTGTAGTAATTGACGATCAGCAGCGCTGTGACACTCGCCAGCGTTACACAGAGGAGACTGCTGGTAATTTTTGCGCCGACCGTCCAGTTGAGCCAGAATTGATAGATCTTTTTGATGTTCATGGGCTTGCTACTCCTTATATCTGCCGGGACTTTAATGGTCCTTCTGTAAAAGTTTTATCATCCTTAACACCCAGCCACGCCATTCATATAAACACGTCGCTGCGGGAGGTGGGTGAGGGCCTGCAATTTAATGATGCTTTCCACGATGACATTGTTAATTAAAAAATTATTCCCAGCCAACAAAAAAATTCAAGTTGGTTTTTCATGTTTTGTCACCGTATAAATGGTTTTATTCCACGGGCGATGGGGTTGTCTCCTCCCGGCAATGACACGCTATTGATCCTTGCCGCCTTCCAACTTAAAGCGGGAGACCACTTGCTGTAACCTTTGCGCCATTGCCGTCAACGAAACCGCTGAAGCAGAGACCTCCTTGACCTGCGCCGAGACTTCCTCGGTGGCAGCGGAGACTTCCTCAACAGCAGCGCTGTTCTCTTTACTGACACTGGCGATATTCTCTATGGCCTGGGTCAGTTCGGTCGAGTTTGCGGTCATCTCCTGGGTGGCAGCGGTATTCTCCTCGATCACAGTTGAGACCGAATCAACAGCTTTGACCAGTTCCGCGGCTGCGGTGCTGACCTTGGCGGCGGCATGACCGGCATCCTCTGCCTGCTGATAGACTGATTCAGCGGCATCCAAAATGTTGTTAAGAGCCTCGCCGGCAGAATGGGCGCGTGTCACACCGGCTTCCACTTCAACTGCCGAAGCCTGCATGGCGTTGACCGCTTCTTTAACGGTTTTCTGAATGCCCTTGATCAGGGCGGCGATTTCCTTGGTGGCCAGGCTGGAGCGGCCTGCCAGTTTACGGACTTCATCGGCCACAACTGCAAATCCACGTGAGTTATCTCCAAATAGAACCAGCATCTCTGCCGGCATTCCAACCTGGATGATGCCGGGTTGGTCGCGGCGTGAGACGCCAACGAACAGGTAAAGTTTTTTATTATCATCCCGTGCCATGACTGGCTGTACCACCACACCATTTTCCTGCCCTAAAAGCGGACGAAAAACAGCTGCCTGTCCCTGGCCCTCATCCGGGATGCGGAAGCCGATCGCGTCCGGCTGGCTTGAGGTGACGATCACACCATCGGTGTCGGAGATGCTTAAAGTTTCCACATCCAATCTCTGTGCCATTTCAGCCAGGTCTTCTGACTTTAGTTGGATCGAACTGCGGCTTAGCATTTCAGCCAGCATCCGTGCAATGCTTACCAGATGGGTCTGAGCCAGCTTTTCATTGGTTTGTTTTCCAGAACCTTCGGCGCGGGCGGCTTCGATGGCTGCATTGAGCGCCAGCAGGTTGGTCTGACTGGCGATCTCATCGATGGTCTCGACGATGGCGCTGATCTCTTCAGAACGTGCCCCCATTTCTTCAACCTTGGCGGCAGAGAGTCCGACTTTGGCGCGGATGGTTTCCATGCCGGTGATGGTTTCCTTGACGGTTTTGGCGCCATCACGGGAATATGTGGCTGCCTGGGCTGAATCACGGGTGACCGCCTGGGCATTGTCCGTGACCTGTTCAATGGCGGTGTTGATGCGTGAAGTGATCTGCGAAGCCATGCTGATGGCTTTGCCTTGTTCCTGTGCGCCCCTGGCAACGCCGTTAATGGCGCGGCTCATTTGTTCAACGGAGGCGGAGGTCCTGGTGACGCCCGCCGTTTGCTGGGCGGTGCCGAGAGCCATCTGCTGAATGGTGGCGGTGATCTGATGGGTGGCTTCATCAGACTGACCGGAAGTTGCAGCCAGTTGTTCTGCGGCTTTTGTTAAATTATTGGCATTCTCTGTCACCATAACGATCAGAGTCTGCAGGCTGGTGATCATCTTGGAGAAGGCATTTCCCAGTTCATCCTGTTCACCCCGCGACGTGACCTTTACGGTCAGATCGCCGGATGCGATCTGGTTGGCGATGTCTGCCATTTCCTGCAGGTAATGGACCGTGCTGTCAAACCCTTTCCCCGCGATCCCGATCTCGTCAGACCGCTGGATGATGTTTTCTCTCGCCTTTTCCGGTATATCCCATTTCAAGTTTCCCTGCTGCATGTTTTGCAAACCCTTTGCCATGGCTTCAACCGGAGTAAGGATATTCGGCGTGACCACAAAACCCAATCCTGCGGCAAGAAATATCCCCAATATACC
Source organism: Anaerolinea sp. (assembly GCA_020047815.1). Lineage (GTDB taxonomy): Bacteria > Chloroflexota > Anaerolineae > Anaerolineales > Villigracilaceae > Villigracilis. Next base: position 1,559 of record JAIFNG010000048.1, on the reverse strand, counting down.
GGCAATAAATAATCTGAGTGTCGAGGCGTTAAAAGTGAGGACACTGTTTTCCTGAGACTGTTGAGCAAGTTTCTGGTTGACAACAACCAGACGGTTGATCGATTCTTCGACGGCTTGCTGGCTGGTGAGCGCATCGCCGCCCACGATACGGTGCAGCGCATCTTGTGACTGGCTGTTGTTGGCTTTGACCAGCAAGTCAGCCACGATGATCTGGTAAGTATCCCAGGCACTGTCAAAACTGGCTAATTCCTTTTTTTCTTCAGGGGTCAGAAAGGTGTTCTTGCGGTACTTGGAGATGATTTCATTGACGCGTTCCACTTCACTGGTTATCTCTTGTTCCACCTGGCTGTGCTGCTGCATGATCACTTCGGCTGGATGGCAGCTGGCGCAGTCCTGTCCGCTGGTTATATTGGTTGTGGAACGTCCATGCTGCGAGTCTCCGGCCTGTTCTGCATGGCATGCCAGGCAGCGGGTGGTGTCACTGGCTTGCTGCCCGTCCTGGATGAAATGTGCTTCACTGGTCTGGGCGGTATGGCAGGTTCCGCAACGGGGCGCGTCTTTGCTTTCCGCCGCATCATTTTTGGGCTGGGGGATTTGAAGATAAAGCTGCAAATTGCTCTTAATTTGTCCGAGCAGGGCTTTGGCTTCACCCAGGTCCTGGATGGGGATGGTGCGGTCAAAATACAGGCTTATCATGCCCCGATTTAACTGACTCAGGTCGGTATAACTGAGGATGAGGGAGGCAGTCAGGATCACGACAATGACGACAAAACTTCCGCCCAATTTCACACCAATTGGCAGTCTGTTCAGAATTCGATTTAGAATGTTTGCTCTCCGGTACGTGGAGACGTTGCCTGATTCGTTGGTATTCATGAGTTTCTGCCTGTAAAAAGTGCCTGGGTCCCGTTTGGAATTGTGCCCAATTGATGCGTTGTTTTGGCGTTGATCCTCTACAATTTAAACTGCCTTACCACTTGTTGTAATTTTTGTGCCATATCCATCAGGGAAGCGGCCGAGGCGGAGACCTCCTCGACCTGGGCCGAGACTTCTTCGGTGGAGGCGGAGACTTCCTCAACAGCGGCGCTGTTCTCTTCGCTGACGCTGGCAATATTCTCAATGGCCTGGGTCAACTCAGTCGAATTGGCAGCCATCTCTTCGGTGGCAGCGGTATTCTCTTCGATCACGGCCGAGACCGCATCAACGGCTTCAACCAGCTCCACGGCAGCGGTGCTGACCTTGGCGGCGGCATTGCCGGCGTCCTCCGCCTGCTTGTAAACGGCTTCAGCCGCGCCGAGAATGTTATTGAGCACTTCGCCGGCGGAATTGGCCAGTACTACACCGGCTTCCACTTCGGCAGCCGAAGCCTGCATGGCAGTGACTGCCTCGCTGACGGTTTTCTGAATGCCCTTGATCAAAGCGGCGATCTCTTTGGTGGCCAGGCTGGAGCGTTCGGCCAGCTTGCGGACTTCATCGGCTACGACGGCAAAGCCCTTGCCCTGTTCACCGGCGCGGGCAGCCTCGATGGCGGCGTTGAGCGCCAGCAGGTTGGTCTGGGAGGC
>JAIFNG010000143.1 GCA_020047815.1 Anaerolinea sp. | reverse complement strand
ATCAATTCAGGAGACATTAACACCTTGTTATGTTTTCTTTACAACAATATCTGCGATGGAGTTGGCGGCTTCGTCTCCGCGGTCTGCTGCATTGGATAAATGGCGATAAACCTCTCGCATTTTCAACATTTCAACCACATGATGCAGGTCTTCCGGACCACTGAATAAATCTGCGATCGCTTCACGATAGACAGCTTCCACGCGGTTTTCCAACGCTTTCGCACGCTGGGCGTGATCGATGGCGACACTCGGATGTGTGGGCAAACGCTGGACGGCATGCCATATCTCGTATGTAGCATCCTTCAACAGGCTTGCAATCCTTAACATGAACGGTGTGGATTTCACATTCAGGATGACCATTTCCATTACTGTTGTGTCTGCATAATCCACCACGTCATCGATTGAGCGTGAAAGAGCAAAAATATCCTCGCGATCAAATGGTGTGACAAAAGTGCGGTTCAACTCGTCAATCAAAATTCGGCGCACTTCGTCAGCTTCCTTTTCCTTGATTGAAAGCTCCTCAGCCACTTCGGGATCGAGCGTTTCCAGGTATTTCACCAAAAGTTTTAGGGCTTCATAAGCAATAGATGCCTGTTCTTCGATCAGTTTTTGAAATACATCTTCCTTGCGTTTGAAAATTTTGAGCATACGATCTCCAGTCTCATTGAATTAATCTAAAGGCCTCAATTCACCCGCCACCAATCCAGGAAATTCGGCGTGGAGGCTCGCGTCCAATTCAGGTGAGATTAATGCCTCTGTGTTTAAAGACATGATTTCCTTAACCCGATTCATAGCGCGAGCATGAATATCCAGCGCTCCTTTCTTTTCCCAGGAAGTTCGGGTCTCGCGGTCTGCAAGTTTAGTCATCACGGCTTCAGTTTTCATGCGTTTTGTTGTATGCTTGGCAACCAAGAAGGAACCGCCGGGCCCAACGGACTTAATCAGGTCTAGTGCCAATTCCTCGTCACTGAAATTAATTCCGCGCGTGACACGCTTCATCATCTGCGCTACTTCATCATCGATCATCGCCTTCGCAAAGTCAAAAGTCTTAAGTGCGTCAACCAAACCACCGATGTTGAACATATCCATGCCGCCCACTGTGCCGCCCATGGCCGACATGCCGGTCTCATATCCCGCCTGTGCGTCGTTTATCTTGGCATTGGTAAGGCCTATATAACCACCGCAGGGCACGTTGTAAAACCGCGCGATCTGAGCAAACGCCATGTGCAACATACCGCACTCGATGGCCCCGGACGTATAAGCACCAGATCGCATATCTGCCACAGTTGCAAGCGTGGCATAGATTAACGGGGTACCTTCTTTTGCCATTTGCATCAGGGTTGCAGCAGCCAGGAATTCCGCATTCCCTTGCGCAAGAGTGCCAGCCATGGACATGGGCGAGGTCAATCCCGCATTCGGAACTATGGTCGGATAAACAGGCAACCCCTCCCTGGCAAAAAACATCACATTTTCGGTTGAAAGATTATCCATCGTTAGTGGCGAAACAACAGGACAGTAATGATGGGTCAGGAAGGGATGCTTCTTATATGCCTCTTCTCCGCCGGCAACCATATACGCCATCTTCATAACATTGTTTGTGTCTTTGCGATCAGTGGTGGTGACACGGATCGGCTTAAGACAGTATTTGAGTGATGGATACAACCTCGAGACTGTGAACTGATCCGCCGGCGCGTCATCTGCAAGGGTGGAAATGGAAAACATGTCATACCCGGGCAGTTCATTTATAAGATGCGCGATCCGGGCAATATCCCCGGACTCTGCGCGTCTTTCCCGACCGGTAAGGGGATCAAGAATATCGGGGGCTGAACTCGCAGTAACAATAACCGGGCTGTCCTTTGGGATCGTTTTATCAAACTTTGGGTCCCGCGCATAAAAAGTGAAGGTTGAAGGATACATTTTTCGATATCTCTCCACCACAGCGCGCGGGAACTTAACGCGCTCCTCTTCCACAGTACAACCATGTTGTTTGAACATCTCACGCGCAGGCTCGTAACGAACCTTTAATCCAGCTTCTTCGAGAATTTCCAAGGAAGCATCGTGAATTCTTTCTACCTGTTCCTGAGTAAGCAGAGTTGCGAAAGTCATGGGTTTTTATCCTTCCAATAAAGATTTTTAGATTGCGTGTACCGGCTACTCGACCAGTGAGCGCTTGATTTTCTTTCTTTCGGTCTTCTTCTTCGGTAATAGTGTCTGTGCAAATTTTTTGCTCCCTTTTACCAGTGGATTGTCCTGCGCCTGGGTAAGAAACTTGTCGATCTCCAGGAATTGATTATTGCGGAACACCATGCGGTCCACATGTAACCTGGATGCAAGCTCCTTGACCTCTTTAATGGGAAACATTTTTAAACCGGAACGCGTAACCTTTAAGGAAGCCGCCGCTATGGCAAAGCGGACAGATTCTTCCAAACTCCACTTTTTAAGGTAAGCATAAATAAAGCCTGACGAGAATGTTGCACCAGCGCCGGATCCGTCCACAGCTTTAACCTTCGGCGCATGAATGCGGACGATCTCATCATCCTGGACCACCATGCAGCCACGGCTTGCCATCGTAATGATCGCTGTCTTTATGCCTGCCTTGAGCAATTTTCTTGCAACTGAAAGCATGGCACCTTTTTTTCCAATTTGTGCGGCATCGGTCACTGCCTGACAAATTGTAGCGCGGCTGGCAAATTTTTCCATGATTTCCGGATCGTTGTGCCCGTGTTCAAGATTCAAAAATACGGGCACATTATGCCGCCTGGCCTCGTTCATGGCACGGATGATGTGGTCGCCATCATACCAGTCTACATACATCAATTTGGCGCCTTTCAGCATGGATAAGTCTGCTGTGTCCAGTGTCTCCAAAATTTGCTGAGAACGCTGCCAAAAGTAGGTACGTGCGCCACTTTTATCCGAAACATTTACCTCGAGTGGCGTCTTGTATTTCTTCGTAAAACGCACTTTCCCTTGTACACCCATCTCAGTCAGTGTATCTGCTACGTAATGACCTAATAGATCATCACCAACCGCCGTGCCCACCATCCCTGTAGGTACACCCCACTGGCGTAGGTTGCAGGCAATAATCGCAGCATCATCGTAAACATATTCACTAACCTGGTGGACAATTGCGCCGGTGTTATGTTTGGGCAGTTTGTCTAGCGCCATAATATAAACAGGGGTCAGCATACCGAAACCAACATAAGCGGGCAAATTAGGTTTTATGCTAGGCATTTTTAATCACCACAATCTGCCACAAAGAATCGCGAAGGAAAGGCTTTTTAGAACCTTTTTTAACCGTGGTGTTCCTTGTGGATAATATACTATGCACGCGCTTTCTCACCCTTCGGATCGTATAACACGGAGTCAGTAACTTCCGCTTCCTGGTGTCCCTCGATCAATTCGACAGTAAAGCGGTTGCCTTTTTTCGCCAGTTCAACAGGGAGGTAGGCATACAGGATGTTTTTCTTGAGGGTGAATCCATATCCTCCGCTACGGACGCGGGTCAGAACTTTGCCATCATGGTAGATGGCCTCGCCGCCATAGATCTGGGTGAAGTCATCACTTCCTGTCAACACCAGCGTGCAAAGTTTACGGGTAATGCCTTCCTGCTTTCTCTTAACGAGGGCATCGCGCCCAATGAAATCCCCTTTATTTAGGTCAACACAAAATGCAAGTCCGCCTTCATAAGGTGTTTCGGAAACCGTGATATCGGTTGTGAAATATCGATAGCCTTTCTCGAGGCGCAACGAATCCAAAACTTTATACCCGCCGGTCTCAATGCCGAACTCCTTGCCAGATTCCATTAACATATCAAAGACCATGCTGGCACGATTGTATGGGATATAAAGTTCCCAGCCTAACTCGCCCGCATAACTTACACGCTGTGCATACACCCTGGCGCCATTAATTTCAATGGGCTTTGTTGTGAGATAAGGATGTGCCTCATTGGAAATATCATCCTTCGTGATCTTTTGCAGTACTGTACGCGCCCTTGGCCCCCAAAGCGCCAGACAGGCATATTCCTGTGTTATGTCGCGAATGGTTACTTCGCCATCATTCTTATCCCCATGCATTCGAATCCATGCCAGGTCATTACCAATAAAGCCAGACCCGGTGACTGCCCAGAAGCAATCTTCCGCCACACGCGTGACTGTCAAGTCGGATTGAATACCACCTTTAGCGTTCAAGAACTGGGTGTAGACAGCACTGCCAACAGGCTTGTCCACGTTGCTATCAGCAAGACGCTGCATCAATTTCAACGCTCCCGTGCCCTTAATTTCGATCTTCCCAAATGAGGTCAGGTCAAACAGGACTACGCGCTCACGGGTAGCTTGATGCTCTTCAGCCATACGTTCAAAGAAGGGCGGCTTGTTCCAGCCCCACTCCCGCTGGTCTTCCCCCATGCGGCGTGGGGGCTTGCCGGGCTGGAAGTAATTTACGCGTTCCCAGCCGAATTTCTCACCAAATACAGCACCCCGTTCAAGCAGGCGATAATGGATTGGGCTGGTGCGATGCGGGCGCGCCAGTTCATGTTCATCATGAGGGAACCGCAACCGATAATAATACTTCACTGATTCGCGGGTACGTTCCGCCGCATAGACTGGATCGGCATAATAATCACCAAAGCGGTTCGGGTTAAACCCGTACACATCCATTGGCATTTCACTATCAATGATCCACTCTGCGATCAACTTACCAATGCCGCCCGCACCACCATAGCCGTTAAGTGACATGCCCGCCGCCATCCAGAATCCGCTCACACCTGCCATCGGTCCAAGCATTGGCTGGCAATCAGGGGTATATGCGCCGGGATGATTAACAAGCGTGATAATACCCGCTTGATCCAAAAATGGCAAACGCCGAATCGCGCCCTCAAGCAGCATTTCGAATTGATCAAAATTGGAAGGCAGGGTTGTACCACCATGCTCCCATGGCACGGCATCGATCCAGCGTGCAATTGGGCTTGGTTCGTAACCACCGATCACAAGTCCACCCTGCTCCTGCCGCATATAAACCAGGTTATCAGGGTCACGAAGACAGGGTGTATCGTGCGTGAACTCATGCCCCGGTACAGCCTTGAGCGCAATATGCTGATGATCCACTGGCGTCGTGGGGACTGATAATCCTGCCATCGCAGCAATACGCGGTGCCCACAAGCCAGCAGCATTGATGATGATCTCACATTTAATTACACCTTTATCAGTAACAATTGCCTTAACTTCACCATTGGCTGTGAGCTCAATTCCCGTCACCCTCGTATTGGTATAAATCTCCACGCCCAACTCTTTGGCAAATTTCGCCATGGATGTAGTGGTGGTGTACGGGTCAAGCTGCCCATCACGAGGCAGATAGATCCCTCCATATAGGTCTTTGCTTGAAATTTGCGGCATGAACTTGAGCGCTTCTTCGGGAGAGATGACATTTACATCGAGACCCAATGCCTTGGCACGGCTTACGGATCGTTCCAATTCCTTGAGCTGTTCCTTGCTCGATGCTACTCTGACACTGCCTACATGATCGAACAAGCCCAACTCACTATACAGTTCGATGCTATACATGCGGAACTTCAACAATGCCTGAGAGGTGGCGAATTGCGTCACCAGTCCTGCTGCATGTG
>JAIFNG010000047.1 GCA_020047815.1 Anaerolinea sp. | reverse complement strand
ATGGCAGGGCGGTTTGCTTGATCTGGGCAAATTGGAGCAAAGGAACTCGAAGGAATGGGCTCGTTTTTATTCCTATATACAGTCTGCCTCAAATATCTTGAATTCCCAGATCGAAGCCTCGGAAGTTGTGCGCCTTGGGCTGACTCCCATTGATACAGGACAAACCATTGTGTATTACCAGGTTAAGCCCTTTCCTGATAACCTGTTGGTTGATGCCAGCTATGAAACCATTGCTTTAGATGGGTTTCGATATACTAAATTTATTGATCAATCCATTCAAAAACAAAAGTTTGATCTGGTTGTTTCAGTGAAGGAAAAAGGCGTTTTTTACCATATAAAACGCCTGGGGGAATACTACTCAGTGGTTGACGAAATTGAGCTGGTGATGCCACAGTCGTCGCAAAGATGGACGGTGTTGATCTGGAAACCAGGACTCAAATAACTGTCACATAATCGGGTTGTGCGGGGGGTAATAATTTTCCTGGCCTGACAGGGTGTTAGACCGGAAAATGTTTAATCTGGAGTGGTTGCGACTCATGAATATCCTTTGGCGGCGAAAATGAATTCAAGGCAAAAAAAGGCCAGGCTTTGAATGGGAGGACAATATATTTACTCATGTGCGCCGTTTGGTGCCGCCGGGGTCTGACTGCTAGACCCAGGTTCGGCGGCGCATCCAGAAGTACATAAAGATCGGGGTGAGCAGCATCAAGCCGAGGGTGCCGTAAAAGAAGGCGGGGGCGGTCCAGGCGGATTGGGGAGGGTTGGCGGCGAAGAAGTTCATGCCGAAGAAGCCTGTGACAAAGGTCAGCGGCATGAAGAGGGTGGTGATGATGGTCAGGGTTTTCATGACTTCATTCATGCGGTTATTGATGACCGAGAGGTAGGTATCGAGCGCGCCGCCCACCAGGTCGCGCAGGCTTTCGTTCACATCGTGCAGGCGGACGAGGTGGTCGTAAATGTCGCGGAAGAAAATGCGGTCCTTGCGGTCGATCACCTCGTAATCATCCCGCGCCATTTTGTTCAGCACTTCGCGCTGGGGGAGCAGGATGCGGCGCATGGCAAGCAGGACGCGCTTTAGGGTGAACAGTCTGGCGAGAGTCTGTGAACTGGGGCGGTCAAATACCTGGTCTTCGATCCAGTCTATTTCATCGTCAATTTTTTCGATGATCGGCATGTAGTTCATCACGATGGCGTCAATGATCTTGTAAAGCAGGTGGTCTGCGCCGTCCTGTGAGTAACGCGGGTCGTGCTGGCTGGCATTCCATGTTTCATCGATGGATGCCAGGGGGTTGTCGTGATGCGTGACGATATAGTTATGCCCGAGGAATATGTCCAATTCATCAATTTCCGTATCCCAGGGATCGGTGGCTTGTAACAGGTGCATGTAATTGAGAACAATATAGAGATACTCGCCCCAGTCGTCTATTTTGGGCGCGTGAGTCTGCTCGAGGGCGTCGGCGATGGCCAGGTGGTGAAAGTTAAGGGACTCCAGAATGGGCCGGGCTGTCTCAGGCGGCTCGGAGGTAAAGTCCACCCACAGCAGTCCGCGCCGGTCACGCAGGAGGCGGGGGAAGTCGGCGGGGGAGATGTCGGTGCGGGCGGGCTTGCCGGGGGAGAAAAAGACGGAGCGGATCATGGGATAGGCCTCCAAAATTGGGAGAAATCAAGTTTTTTAGGAGAAAATCAAGCAATTTTCATGAAAACATTGAAATTATTGATTTATCTATTGACAAAGTTTATTAAGTGAGTATAATTTTATTAGAAATCAGGATGAAAGATTGATTTTATTGAGGTGTTGTTTAAGAAAGTTGAGCGTTCGATAAGGAGTTCTCATGACCACGTATTCTGAAATTGAGTCTGAATACCATCGCAAAAGCATCATACAGGAAATGGATGCCATCCGTTTGGAGGAGGAAGCCGTCAAAGGCAGGACCCTGCTCGATAAAAGCCTGGCGCTGCTCGGAAACCTGATGATCTCAGCCGGTGAAAAACTTCGCCGTCGTCAGCATTCCATGCAGGAGGAGCGTTCTGTGAAATTAGTGAAGGTTGCATAAAATGTTGAATGAAACAAAAGAAAAGATATTAAAACTTTATCACGAATACCCACGCACGTTCTGGATTGTGATCGCCATTACATTTATTGACCGGATCGGCGGCTCACTGCTTTTTCCGTTCTTTGCGCTCTATATTACCAGCAAATTTGAAGTGGGCATGACCGAAGTCGGCGTGCTCTTCGCGGCTTTTTCGGTCTCCAGCTTTGCGGGCTCCACCATTGGCGGCGCACTCACCGATCGCTTTGGCCGCAAGGGCATCATCATGTTCGGGTTGATCGCCTCATCCTTCAGCACGGTGGCCATGGGTTTGATCGACTCCTTCCAGGCCTTCTTTTTTCTGGCGCTCTTCGTCGGGATCCTGACCGATGTGGCAGGACCCGCGCACCAGGCCATGATCGCGGATATTCTGCCCGAGGAAAAACGGGCGGACGGATATGGCATTCTGCGCGTGGCTTTCAACCTGTCGGTTGTGATCGGACCCGCCATTGGCGGACTGTTGGCGTCCCGCTCCTACCTTTTGCTGTTCCTGTCCGATGCGGCGATCTCGCTGCTGACCGTGATCCTGATCGCCATCTTCCTGCCGGAGACAAAACCCGAAGCGCATCCCGACGCACCCCAGGAAACCATGGCAGGCACCTTTGCCGGTTATGGACTGGTCTTCCGTGATGCGGCATTCATGTTGTTCCTGGGCGCGGTGATGCTGCAAGTCTTCACCTATATGAATATGAATACAGCCCTGGGTGTTTACCTGCGAAACGAACACGGCACGCCTGAATCGGGGTACGGACTGCTGTTGAGCATCAACGCGGCAATGGTTGTGCTGATGCAGTTCCCGATCACCCGCCGCATTACGAAATATCCGCCGATGCTGATGATGGCAGCGGGGACCTTCCTGTACGTGATCGGTTTCTCGATGTACGGATTTGTTTCGACCTACGCGCTGTTCATCCTTGCGATGGTGATCATCACCATCGGTGAAATGGTCGTCTCGCCCGTTTCGCAAGCCCTGGTGGCATCGTTCGCACCTGAAGAGATGCGCGGACGCTATATGGCGATCTCCGGTTTTTCATGGGGCATTCCCTTTGCCGTGGGTCCCTACCTCGCGGGCTTGATCATGGATGGACCGCAGCCGCACCTGCTTTGGTACGCGGCGGGATTGGTCGGTATGCTGGCAACCTTCGCCTTCCTGGCCCTATATCGCGCGCGCGGCAAAGAGGCCGGGAAGTTGGAGATCCTGCCCGAAGTGCTGGCTTAAAAATATTTTATGCATCGTCCCGCAGGAAAGCAGGCGCAAGAAAAGCAAGCCTGCGGGACGTTATGCAAAAAAACATGGAGGAACATAACTATGCGCTCAGCGCCCACCCGGTGCCCGATCTGCCAGTCTGAATTGACTGTTGTTCGTTTGCACTGCTCGTCCTGTGATACAGCCATTGAGGGGAGATTTTCCTCGGGTCATCAGTTTTCAAACCTGACTCCCGAACAGGTGGAATTCATCTTTACCTTTGTCCGCAGTGAAGGCAAGATCAACCGCATGGAGCAGGAACTTGGAGTTTCTTATCCGACCATTCGCAATCGCTTAAATGAAGTCATCCGCGCCCTGGGCTATGAACCCGGCCGGGACGAGCCGCTTGAGATCACACAGGACAAGCGCAACAGTATTCTCGAAGACTTGAGCGCGGGCAGGATCAGCGCTGAGGAAGCCACACGTTTATTGCGCGGGGAAGAGGAGTAACAGCCATGTCCAAAACGATCTCTGCAGGACGAACACCCACCATTGTGATCGAAACCATTGCCGGTGACCTCAGCCTGGTCGGCTGGGAGGGCGAGGATATTCTGCTCAAAGGGGATGAGGACGAGATGCAGGTCAGCCAGGACGGAGGGGTGGTCAGCATCTCATGTGAAGACGATCTCTCGCTGCGCATACCCAAGGCTGCCTCGGTTTCGATCAGGAAGATCGGGGGCGACGCATCCATCCGCGGGGTGATGGGCGGTATTGAAGTGCGGGACATCGATGGCGACCTTTCGATCCGCGATGTCGATTCGGCTGCGATCGGCACGCTGCAATCCGACTTCAGCCTGCGCGGCGCAAAGGGACATTTGTCCATCCAGAGCGCGCTCGGGGATGTATCCATCCGGGAGGTGGATGGGAACGTTTCCCTTGAGTCGGTGGCTGATGACCTTGCCCTGCGCGACGTGCGCGGCAACGTGAACGCAAACATAGCCGGGGATGTGGTGCTGTATCTGAATCCGCAGGCGGGCAATGTATATTCGGTCAACGCCGGCGATGATATTTTGCTGGTCATGCCGCCCAAAGCCAATGCCACGCTGACCCTGAACGCCGATGAAATTGATATAGATTGGAAGGGCGTTGAGAATGATGAAGATGCCACCAGCCGCGTGATCACGCTTGGCGATGGGTCAGCTGTTGTCAAGTTGAATGCGGGCGGCGACATCCGTGTGACCAATCAAGCGGATGCCGGGGATACCGCCGAAGACTTTGGCAACTTTGCAGGCATTGGCATGGATTGGTCCGGATTTGGCGAGCGGATCTCGCGCCAGGTGGAGCAAATCACACGCCGTGCAACCAAACGCGCCGAAGAAGCCGCGCAGCGCGCGACAGAGAAGGCGGGCCGCCGGGCTGCTGGAAAGGTGAACGTGGGGGTGGGCCGCTGGAATTGGGATGTCTCCCCGAAGGGCGTTCCCATGCCGCCCAAGCCGCAGGCCTCGGAAGAAGAGCGCATGATGATCTTGAAGATGCTGCAGGAAAAGAAGATCTCTGCGGAAGACGCAGACAAACTGCTTGCCGCGCTTGAGGGAGGTGAATAATGTCCGCAGACCGTGAAGAGCGCAGAAAAGTTTTACAAATGGTGGCGGATGGCAGGATCAACGCGGAGGAGGGGGCAACTCTCATGCGTTCGCTGGAGGAATCCGCCGGGGAGGAGGAGCAGGTCATTGAAGTGGACTCCGCAGAGACGGGCGGGCAGGGTGCCAACGTCCACACTGCGGACCCGGAGTTTGAACAGGTCCGTCAGCGGGCAAGGTTCTTTTCCTTGATCCCGCTTTGGGGAGGTGTATTCCTGACCGTATTAAGTGCCTGGTGGATGTATTCCATTCAGCAGAATGCAGGTTTGAATTTCTGGTTCTTTTGCATATCCTTGCCGTTTTTATTTGGTATTTTGTTGATCGCGCTGGGGGCGGGGGGCAGGTCTACACGCTGGCTGTATGTGAATGTCGATCGTTCGCATCAGTCGGAGTGGCCGAAAAACATTACAATTGCGCTCCCCCTGCCGCTGGGTCTGGTGGGATGGTTTTTGAAGAATTTCGGTTCGCAGATCGCAGGCTTGAAGCGGACGACCATTGATGAAGTGCTGATGGCGCTCTCAATGGCAAAGTCAGTGACGGAACCGTTGATCATTCATGCGGATGATGACGACGGTGAGCGCGTGCAGGTATTCATAGGATAAGAGGTGTGACATGGCAAACAGCGAAGAACGAATGAAGATCTTGAAGATGATCGAAGAGGGAAAGATCAGCGCAGATGAAGGCTCCAAATTGCTCGCGGCATTAAGCGATTCGCGCAAAGGATTATCCCCATCGCCGCGTTCCCCGGGCGCGGGCGGGACGGCGCGCTGGCTGAGGATCCGCGTGACCGATGTGCGCACGGGGCGCTCAAAGGCTTCGGTGCAAATTCCGCTGGCACTGGTGGATGCCGGCATGAAGATCGGCGCGCACTTTGCGCCGGAAGTGGAGGGCGTGGATATGTCGAATGTGATGGACGCCCTGCGAATGGGCGTGACGGGCAAGATCATTGATGTGGTGGATGAGGAAGACGGCGAGCACGTGGAGATCTATGTGGAGTAGCGGGGCAAGTTGAAATTTGAAAATTGGACGACTCTCGTGAGAGAGTCGTTTTTTTAATGACACCATCCCCGCGCAGGGTTGTTTATTTTTAACGGTTGTGTTATTTTCGCCATTATGCAAAACAAAACAAAACGCCCCACGGGCATGTTCGGCTTTTCACTCGTCTGGCTGGGACAAGTCATCTCAGTGCTTGCCACGAGCATGAGCACGTTCGCCTTGACGATCTGGGTCTTTGAGAAGACCGGCAGCGCCACCGCACTTGGGCTGGTGCAGGTGTTTTTCATCACGCCATTTTTACTGATCACCCCGATCGCCGGCGTGATGGTGGATCGGCACAACCGCAAACTGATGATGATGGTCAGTGACCTGGCGGCAGGCGCCGCCACGATCGCCATCCTGCTGCTGCAGGCATTCGGCACGCTTGAAGTCTGGCATTTGTATGCCGCCGCTGTTTTTCAGGGACTCGGCAATGCCTTTCAATGGCCTGCATTTTCCGCGACCATCAGCACCATGCTCCCCAAGGAACAATATGGACGGGCAAACGGCATGATGTCCCTGGTGCAGATGGGACCGGGTGTGATTGCCCCGATGATGGCTGGCGGACTTTTGCCGCTCATTGGCTTGACGGGCATCCTGTCACTGGATGTGGTGACATTCCTGCTGGCAATTCTTGTTTTGGCTTTCGTGCATATCCCACAGCCGCCGCGGACGGAGGAAGGTTCGCAGGCGCAGGGTCACATTTTGCAGGAAGCTGCGTTTGGCTTTCGTTATATCTTCGCGCGCCCCAGCCTGCTGGGTTTGCAATTGGTCTTTTTCTTTGGCAATCTTTGCCTGGGCATCGCCTTCACCGCGCTTTCGCCAATGATCCTGCTGCGCACGGGGAATGACAGTGTCAGCCTGGGGGCGGTCCTTTCCGCCGGAGCAGTGGGGGGTGTGGTGGGCGGCATTGGCATGAGCCTTTGGGGCGGGTTCAAGCGGCGTGTGCATGGTGTGCTGGCCGGCTGGATCGTTTCCAGTTTAATTTTTTCGCTGGTGGGAGTCGGGGTCGAGCTCCCGTTGTGGATCGGCGCGATCGCGTTATCCTCCCTATTCGGTCCGCTGGTGGATGGCTCGAACCAGGCCATCTGGCAGTCGAAAGTCCCTCCTGATCTGCAGGGACGGGTTTTTTCGGCCCGCCTGTTGATCGCCTGGATCACAAACCCCATCTCTCCGTTGATCGCTGGATTATTGGGAGATTTCGTGTTCGAACCTGCGATGCAGGTTCCGAGCGGACTCTCCTCCCTTTTTGGCTGGCTCGTCCCGGTGGGACCCGGGGCGGGGATGGGTTTGATCGTCTTTCTGAGCAGCTTTGGCGGAGTCATTGCCGGTGTGGCAGGTTATCTTAATTCCTCGACCCGCAATGCCGAATCCATATTGCCCGACCATGATGAATTGCCAAACGCGGGGAGCGCGCCGGGAATGATCTCATTGTAGGGAAGGGTAGATCACTATCCGCCCAGGGTATCTTCTTTTATTTCTTGCGCAGCTTTTTGTAAAACAGGACAGGCAATGTGACAATGGCAACCAAAACAAAGCCCATGATCACGATCCCATCTGTCAGGTCTTCCTCAGACAGGATCGGGCCATTGGGGGTGGGCGTGGCAATTTGCATGGAGAGCGAAGCCGCGTTCAAGTTCCTGGCTGAGACCTCCGGCTGATCAAAATTTACAGAGGCAAGCATAAAAACAAGTGTGATGAAAATCAGTGCGATCCCAAAGATATGTGATGTTCTCATGGTTTTATTGCGGGTATTGTATCATGCCCGCAAGCCGTGTTTCAGTCACGTCTGGCGCTGTTTACCCGTTTTATTTCGCATTTATTGACAAATTAGCCCTTATATGTATTTTTTTGCACTTTCGATGTATAATGCGGCAGATTATTTTCCGGCGGGGCTCAGCGTTTTATGTTAATTCAGCCTGCGCCGCCTTTGCTTGGCGGCGTACCGCTTAAAGTTTAATTCAGGAGCATCCATGATCAAAAGACTTATTGATTGGCTGAAACAGCCACTCGGTCTGATTGCGGTGGGAATTGCATTGCTGGCGGTGTTTAGTTTTGCCGCATATGGCATTTCTCTCACCCAGCAGCCTCCCGAACAACCTGTTCAGTTTCCCCATCAAACCCATGTTGCCTTTGGCATCCAGTGTTTGTATTGCCATCCGGGCGCGGCAAAGGGACCAGCCGCGGGTATCCCGTCACAGGCGAAGTGCTGGGCATGTCATAATCAGATCGCCAAAACAGAAACCAGCCTGCTGTTGGCACCTTTGAAACAGGCAGTACTCAGCGGACAGCCGCTGGAGTGGGTTCCCGTGGCGCAGGTGCCGGACTTTGTTCAGTTCAATCACCGGGCACATGTGGCGGCAGGACAAAACTGCGAGAATTGTCACGGGGACATGTCGAAGGTTACCATCGCGGAGAATCCACAGGTCTTTAATATGGGCTTCTGTTTGGATTGTCATAAGCAGGTCGCCGGCGATGACCATGAAAAATTGGTCAAGCTGGTTGACTGTGGCACTTGTCATTATTAACCGGGTGAGAGGAAATTAACATGACTGATAAATTTTCCCGGCGTGATTTTTTGAAACTGGCTGGGGTGGGAACGGCAACCACTGCGATCCTGACGGGCTGTGGACCTGCTTCGCGTTATGTCAAGCGCGAGCCGTACATGCTGATGCCCGAATACACCTATAACGGCCAGAGCACTTATTACGCCACAACATGCCGCGAATGTGCGGCTGGCTGCGGACTTGTCGTCCGCACCTCGCAGGGACGTGCCATCAAAACCGAGGGTAATGCCAACCATCCGCTAAACCTCGGCAAGACATGCGCCCGGGGACAGGCAACCCTGCATGGGTTGTACAATCCCGACCGCGTTACCGACCCGCTCCAACGCAAACGCGGCAATGTCTCCGCGGCAAAGATGGATTGGGATGCCGCGATCCAGACCGTCGCCGATGCCTTTAAGCAGTACAAGCCAAATGAGGCTGCCTTCCTGATGGGCACCAGCTCCGACCATCTATTCGACCTGGTCACTGACCTGTGCTCCCGGACCGGGCTCAACCTGCCCGTGCGTTTTGGTGCATTGAGCATGTTCGAATCACGTGCCACCCTGGCGAAAGCCGCCGAGAATCTCTTTGGCGAAGCAGGTCTGCCATTCTTTGATGTGGGCGGAGCGCAGGTGGTATTCTCTTTTGGCGCGAACTTTCTTGAGACGTGGCTCTCGCCGGTTTCATACACGCGCGGATTTGCAGGCCTGCGCGAAGGGCAAACCAAAAAGCGCGGGTCCTTTATTCAATTTGAATCGCGCATGTCTTCGACGGCAGGGAAGGCGGATGAATGGATCCCGCTCCAGCCTGGCAGTGAAGCCCTGGTTGCACTGGCTATTGGCCGGCTGGCGCTTGAAATGCGCGGCGGCCCCCTGCCTCGTGCCTTCGCTGATATAGACCCCCGAACCGCTGCTGCAAGATCGGGCATCGAGCTTGAGACACTGGAACGCTATGCCGAAATGTTCGTCAATTCGACCGGAGTGCTGGCGATCCCTGGCGGCGCGGCGTTGGGTCAGACCAACGGTCTGGCGGTTGCCGAAGCCGTGCTGACCTTGAACGCGGTTGCAGATAATTTTGGCAAACAAGGCGGCGTGTTCTTTTCGCCGACCGCCCCCGGGCAGGAAAAATATCAACGCTCTGCCTCGGTGAAGGAAATGCAGGACCTCGTGCAGAAAATGACAGATGGTGAGATCAAGGTCCTGTTCGTGCATGGAGTGAATCCCTTGTTCGAACTGCCTGCCTCACTCGAATTTAAAAAGGCGCTTGACGGTGTGGAGCAGGTTATCTCCTTTTCGACCTTCCCCGATGAGACTGCGCTGGAATCTGATTTTGTATTCCCGGACCACCACGGACTTGAATCCTGGGGCTACCAGCGCGTATCCACAGGCTCGAACCAGTCAGCGCTTTCGGGGTCACAGCCTGTCGTTTCGCCCTTCTACAACACCCGTTCGACGGCTGATGTGCTGATCGCCGCCGCTCAACTTGCGGGCGGTGATTTTGCAAAGGCGCTGCCATTCAAGGATGAAGTTGAATTCCTGCAGGAGAAGGTCGCCCCGCTGCTGAATGAAGTGGACGGCTACTTTTCTGCGCCTGACATCAACACCTTCATGGCATCCTTCCAGCAATATGGGGGCTGGTGGAAGAACAGCGACTCACGCGTCATTCCGAACACTGCCGATGTGTTCAACCGCAACTTAAAAGCCGCTGAAGCCGAGTTCGCGGGCGAGGGTGAGTTCTTCTTCATGCCCTTTGTCTCGCCGACCCTGGCCGAAGCGGGCGCGAACAAGCCCTGGCTTCAGGAATTGCCTGACCCCACCACGACGGTCATGTGGAATACCTGGGTGGAGATCAACCCTGAAACCGCGCACGAACTGGGACTCGAAGATGACGATGTGGTGAAGATCATCAGCGAGGCTGGAGAGTTGGAAGTGCCTGTTTACCGCTACCCGGCCATTCGTCCGGACACGATCGCAATTCCCTTTGGGCAGGGGCACACTGCCTATGGACGTTATGCCGAGCAGCGCGGCGTTAATCCCGCAGACTTGCTTGGCCGACATTTCAATGAAGCAGGTGACCTTGCGTTTGCCGGTATGAAAGTCAGGATCGAGAAGACAGGGAAGAAGCAGCCCCTTTCACGCCTTGAAAGTATTATGGGTGTATACGGCGTGGGTCTGGGTGAGGAGCATTAAACATGATCAGACCTGAAGAAATTAAAATGAGCGCGGACGAAAGCGGCAAATGGGGCATGGTCATCGACCAGGATATTTGCACCGGCTGTCAGGCTTGCGTTGCCGCGTGTGCGATGGAAAACAACATCTCGTTCGTGGGCGAAAAAGATTCAGGCTACGGGCGTTCGATGCACTGGATCCGCATTGAGCGGTTTTGGGAGGGCGAGTACCCCGAAGTTAAGATGACTCCCAACCAGCCGATGCTGTGCCAGCAATGCGGAAGCGCGACCTGCGAACCCGTCTGCCCTGCGTTCGCGACGGTTCACTCCCAGGCGGAACAATTGAACCTGCAGGTGTATAACCGCTGTGTGGGTACGCGTTATTGCGCGAACAACTGTCCGTACCAGGTGCGCTCCTTTAATTGGCGCGACTACGAACGCCCCGAGCCTTTGTCGAATCAACTGAATCCCGATGTGACCGTCCGCCGGCGCGGCGTGATGGAAAAATGCACCTTCTGCATTCAGCGCATTCACAAGGCACAGGACAAGGCGAAGTCGGAAGGACGTGAAGTGCTGGACGGTGAATTCACCACCGCCTGCGCCCAGGCTTGTCCTGCCAACGCCATCACCTTTGGGCGGGTGGATGACCCTGAATCGCTTGTCTCGCAGCTGGCGAAGAAACGCGGTCATGGCATCAAACATCTTGAAGAACTCGGCACGCTTCCCAACGTGACCTACTTCAAGGGAGGTTAAAAATGGCTGATCACAAAAATCATGCCGGGCATGCCGAAGAGCATTTCCGTGAAAAGCACCTGATGCTTGACCCGCTGCCACGCGGACAGATGAATGACATGGTGATGGAATCAATGCATACCACCTCGTGGAAATTTTGGGTGGTGTTCGCCATTCTGAGCGCGATCGTGGGCTACGGCTTGTTCTACTCGTGGGGAACCATGATCGCGGAAGGTCTCGGTATTGCAGGCGTCAACCGTCCGTCTTACTGGGGTATTTTCCTCGTCAACACCGTGTTCTGGATCGGCATCAGCCACGCGGGGACATTCATTTCCGCCATCCTGCGTGTGTTCAAAGCCGAGTTCCGGCGCCCGTTCACCCGCGCCGCAGAGCTGATGACCACCTTCGGTCTGGTGCAGGCGGGCTTTAGTGTCTTCATGCACATGGGCCGTGTTTGGCTGGCGTACTGGCTGATGCCCTATGCAAACCAGCGCATGTTGTGGCCCAACCTGCATTCCCCGCTGACCTGGGATCTGCTGGCCATCACCACTTATTTGCTTTCCTCCACCATGTACCTGTTCCTGCCGCTCATCCCCGATCTGGCGATGGCGCGGGACCGCTCCACCGGCTGGCGCAAGACTTTCTATAAAACGCTTGCGCTTGGTTTCCGCGGCACTGAAGGCGAATGGGCGCATCTGCGAAACGCGATGAACATCTTTGCCTTTGCCATCATTCCCGTCATGTTCTCGGTGCATACCATCGTCTCGTGGGATTTTGCGGCAGCCACACGCCCGGGCTGGAATTCCTCGATCTTTGGTCCGTACTTTGTGGTGGGGGCCCTGCATTCAGGCATGGGCGCGGTGATCATGGTGCTGGCAGTCGTACGTGCCACGATGAAGCACATGAAATATTTCATCCGCCCCGAACACTTCGATGCCATTGCGAAACTGATGCTCATCATTTCGATGGCGTGGGCATACTTCTTTTTCAATGATTACATGGTGCAATGGTACGGCGGCGACAAGTGGACGCATCAACTACTGCACTTCCATGAAGCGGGTCCGCTGGGCTGGATGTGGTTTGCGATGCTGATCTTCAATATCGCGATCCCCTGGGCAGTGTTGTGGAATCAAAAATGGCGTTCCACCCCGTGGATCGTGTTCATTGTCGGTTTCTTCATCAATATCGGCATGTGGTTCGAACGCTATATCATCGTTCCCATTTCACTTAGCATCAACCGGATGCCCTTCACCTGGCGAATGTATGAACCCGGTGTGGAAATTCCGCTTGGCATTGGCACGCTGGCGTTCTTTATCCTGCTTTACATGGGCGCTTCAAAACTCATTCCCCTCATCCCTGTTTGGGAAGTGGAGGAAGGGCAGATGGCGCATGAACTTAAGAAATTTGGACGCGAGACCGTCGTTTCGGTCAGCGAATTGGAATAGGAGATTCAAATGGCTGACAATATATCCGGAAATGAAAATTCTGGATCGGTGTCCCTGTTGGCGGTATTTCCTGACCTCGGACCTGCCGCAGACGCGATCGAGAAACTGCGCGACCTGGGACTTTCCGATGACCAGATGAACGTCATCTCCGGCATTCCCGCCACCGAAGCCATGCTGGGCCGTCCCAACCAGTGGACGAACGTCCCGCGGCTGGCGGCTGGCGGCGCGGTGCTGGGATTTTTCGGCGGTGCGTTCTTAACTTTCGTCTCGCCTTTCCTATATCCTGTTCCGATCCAGGTGGGTACGCAGGGGATCGTTCCCGGTCCTCCGACGGTGGTGGTGTTGTTCGAGCTGACCATGCTTGGCATGCTGCTATCGACCTTCCTGGGCGTGTTCCTTGACAGTTATTTCCCCAACTACCGCCCGATGGAATATGTGAAGGAGATCAGCGATGGAAAGATCGCCGTCTTCTTTATCTGCCCGGGTGAGAATTGTGAAAAATTCACCAAAGCCATGACCGCTCTCGGCGCGGAAAAGGTTGAGGCGGCGGAGGTGTTTCACCTATGAGATTGTTCAAGCAGCTTATTGGAGTTTTTGCAGTCATCACCCTGGTCATCGGCATGCTGGCGGTCTTTGCTTTTGACGTGGTTAAAATTGACTGGATCGTCTTCATGGAAATTCAGGACTCTTTTGGCACGCAGGAAAAACCGCTGGCGGTACCGGCGCAATCCATCCCGGTGGAAGGCGCGGCTTTTATCCCCGGTAACGGCGCGCCGGCCAACCCTGTCCCGGCGGATGAAGTGTCTGTTGCACGCGGCACCCAGCTCTTTGCCACACACTGCCTGATGTGCCACGGCGACACGGGCGAAGGCACCGGCACGATCGGCGCTTTCCTGGTCAAGAAGAAACCGGCCGACCTGACCAGTGACCTGGTGCAAAGCAAGAGCGACGGCAGCATGTTCCTGTCCATCTCCAACGGCATTTATAACCCTGAAAACTCACTCTTTCCCGATGTTGAGTTCTCAGGTCAGTGCCCGCCCTTGAGCGAGAACCTGTCAGTCCGCGAACGCTGGGACGTGGTGAATTTTGTCCGCACGCTTGGGACGGAAGTACAACCGTAAGGAAGGCTTTTGATGAAAGACGATGTACGCAAATATATTTATGGTGCAATCACAGTGTTCCTGTTGGGTGTGATGACGTGGATCAGTATTGTCTACGTCTCGGCTTGCGGTGTGACACTTACCTGTAACCGCGCCACATTCAAGGTCGATCGCACGCCCATTCCGACCCTGATCCCTGCGACCCTGCCCGCCGCTTCAAACGTCTCTCTCCAGGAACCCGTGGTCCCTGCCAGAAATTCATGCCGCATCCCCGCCGCTGATCTGATCGGCGCGTGGGTTTCGGCAAAAGCCCCCGAAGCCGCCCCCTTCTATTTTGTGGATGCAGACGGGAAAAACTGCGAGGCGGTCTTTGGGGATGTCCAACCATTTTTCACTGAGTCGAATCTCTGGCGTCCGGGTTCCCTCTCATGTGTCTCCTGCCATTCGGGGGATATGACTGTCTCGCCAGCGCAGTTGGATCTGAGCAGTTATGCCGGTATCATGACTGGCTCACGCCGCGCTGAAGATACTACCAGGGGCATGGACATCCTCGGCGGCGGAGATTGGAAAATGTCACTGCTGTATGAATTTCTTGCCAGCAGCAAGGCGAATGTGCCCGGACACGAGGAGGCAGTGATCGCTGATTCCTTTGTCTTTGCCGGCACGCCTTTTGCAGGCCCACTCCCCACGCCCGCTCCAACTGCCACACCGGTGCCGTAGCAGATCCGTTCCTTGTCAAAAAAGGACTGTCGCTTTAGACAGTCCTTTTTTGATTTAACAGGAAGTTGGTAAAAGAGGGGCGATGGAGCGGGAAAGCTTACCCCGGGTTCATTCAAACTCATCCAGCGTGCTTTCTCCGTGAGTCAGCACATAGAACCCCCGAGGTTCCCCTTCCTCCAAATCAAAAATGAAATCGGTGATGATGTATTTTTTTTCGAAAGCAGTTTCAAATAATTCGCGGGTGAAGAAGCGCCAGTCGCGGGCGAGGGCGAAGTCAGCTGATTTGAGTGCAGGGAAGTCAGCGGGGATCTCTGCCATGAGCAGCCGGTCGTCAAAGGGCGGAACTTCTTCGGGCGGATGGATCCAGCCCCGGCTGTTGGTATGAAGCGGATAAAAGGGATGCAGTCCGGCGCGCCTTGTGTGCATCAATTTGAGTGCAGGACGCGGGCGTTTCCCCAACCTGCTGAGCACACGCTGGGTATTGATCCACCAATCCAGTTGAAAGCGGTCCGATGGCAGTCCGGCGTTGAGTCCATCGCGCATGTCCCCATATTCCGAGCAGCGATAGGTGCTGCAGACTGCGCCAAGTTTTGCAATGTTGAGATAGGCGTTGCGGCTGAGCAGGGGGTCGTACGTCCAGGTGATGTGGTCGAGACCCTGGTGGCGAACCATTTGCCATTGGGCGCGTTTGAGCGCGAACCCCATGCCCTTGTCGCGGTGATCGGGGTGAATGCCCATCATGTGTGAGCAATGCTTTGGTCGTGGTCCGTCGGGCGTCCCGTCCAGTCCGGGAAAGCCGAAGACGAAGCCGATCATTTCCTCTTTTTGAAATGCGCCAAGCACCAATCCGCCATTGTGAACAGCGGTGATGAGCATGTGCAAAGGCACAACATCGGTTTCAGAGTCCGGCCACACAAGGCGTTGGAGCTCCTCGACGAGGGGCATTTCTTCGGGCGTTTCGATCAGGCGGATGGTGAAGTCTGGCATCATTTTCGTGGACGCAGGGATCTGATCTTTTCTGAGGCGGAGTCCCATGCGCGCTGGTACCACGGCTTGCGGAGGAGATAATCAAGGCGGTAGGTGAAGCGCGCCGGCATCAGGCCAAAAATGCGCGGCATTGAATCCACGGCGCACGTGCGGTTGACGGCGAAGTAATCAAGCCAGAAGGATGAGATGGGGAAGTTGGGAATCACCCCTTCAAAAAAAACGGTCAAGGCGCGCAGGGTGAGCGGAGAGAGCGGGACCAGGAGGCGCCGGCGGTGTGTGGCCTCCATAATGGTTTCGATGACCTGCTGTAACGTAAAAAATTCACTGCCGCCAAGTTCGTACACCTGGTTGAGTGTGTCGGTTCTTTCGAGCGCCCATAAAATGCAGGTGGCAAGGTCCTCGACCCAGACCGGCTGAACCACCGTGCGCCCGCCGGAGGGGATCGGGAAAACGCCGATCGAGGAATGGATCAATTTTGCGATGTTGTTGGTGAAATGGTCCTCGGGCCCATATACCAGCGATGCGCGCAGGATGGTATATGGCACCTTCCCGCTGCGGATGTGGTCTTCGGCAATGCCTTTGGCTTTGAAGGCGGGGTATGCAGAGGAAGGTCCCGCGCCGATGTGGCTGAGGTAGACAAAGCGGTCCACGCCGGCATCGGATGCCGCTTCGACAAGATTTTCCGTGCCCTGGATGTCTGCAGTCAGCAGGTTGCCGCGGCTGCCCTGATTTTCTGCGCTGGCAAGGTGAATGATCGTGTCCACATCACGCAGGGCGGCGCGCAGACCGCGTTTGTCTGCCAGACTGACCACCGCCACTTCCACCGAGACGCCTTTGGGCAGGCGTGGAGTCCGCGGCGACGGGCGGATCAACGCCCGCACCGGAACCCCGATGGATGAGAATTGGCGGATCAGTGCGCGTCCGATAAAGCCTGTCGAGCCTGTGATGAGAATCATGACTGGGATTATAGCAGAGGAGGAAATTGGAAATAAAAAAAGTCCCGCTGTGGCTGCGGGACTTTCCACTCGCATTTTCGGAAGGCGGGAGTGTTAATATTTACCCCAACCCTTCATCTCTCCACCAATAGCTGCCCACGCCAATGACGGTCAGAAACGCAGCCAACAGCGCGGATTCGGCCCAGGTCAGGTCCACGAAGAAGGAGCCGGTCAGCAGGACGACCAGGAACACGATGGCAATTGCGATCAGGTAGTTGCGGATCTTTTTGGACATGAGAGGCTCCTTTTTAATGGAGATGAAAATCAGGATCTGTTCCTGTCTTGCCGCCAGTTTGAACTGTGATCCAATTGTAAATCATGCGGGCAGGGCCAGAAGTTGTTCCCAATGTTGATATACCATTACCATTGAAAGCGTATCGAGTTCACAATATTGAAGAAGTAATTTCTGCCATTGTGCGCGGACAGTTAAGTCGGATTTTTGAGGTCCATAGAGCATCGCCTGATAGGCACGGATGGCGCCGGTGCCTTCAGCCACAAGGACCTCCCTGCCGTCCATCATTAATGGGGGCAGGGACTTATATGGGCTCAAAATTTGGCCATGCTCTTCCTTCAGATAGGCTGGAAATCGTTGGCGGAGGATCGGGTTGGTTTTCCAAATGGCATCCACGACCTTTTTGATGGATGTCTTTCCACCCATGAGCGGGTGAAAGTAATGCTTGAGGGTCAGCCTGTTCAAGTCCACCAGGCGGGTTTTACCATCGCCATCGTTGGTGATCCAATCCAGCCATTTCTGAACTTTCCTGTTCGTGTAACGTCCTTCCATTTTCCCGCGAATCCCTTTGAGGATGGTATTCTCATGGGTGGCCCACATGAAGAAGGTACCCTGATCTCCAAGCTGTTCCATCAAAGATTCTGCAAAAGCGAAACTGGGGAAGGCCTGCTCCAGGTTGATCCATTCAGTGTGTTCAGGTTCGGATGCGCTTGAACGCAAAGTATGACAGCTCCATTGAAACGCTATATTTTCATAGGGGTGCATCCCGGCATGATACGGCACAGCCAGGCCTGAGGTCTCAAAGTCGATGAAGTGCAGGGGGAAGTGGTGATCGTCCAGCACATCACGCAAAGCAGGGTCGATCCATTCCGTGTTGGTCCGCGTATTTGTCAACTGCAGCAGCTGCCGCTGATTTTGCGCCCCGATCCTGCCGTCTTTCTTCACCAGGGCGGTTTCCGGTATGTCGGTAAGGCACACTTTTCCCTGAGCGATAAGTTCATCAACCAATGGACCATTTATGCCGGGAATCTGGCTGGCGCAATACATCTCAAAAATATGAGGTTTACCATCGGCCAGGCTGCCCCAACATTCACGAAAACCGTTCCGTTCGTTATCGTCAGGGGAACGAAATTCACAATCGCGGCAGCCATATGATATTTTGGCAGGGATCCTGGTGAGCGGTTGCAGCGCGCTGAGATAAGCTGCAGACTCACCCGCCACCAGGGGCGTCAAGTCATTGACCTCGGCATCCACATTAATGCGGGTCAGGAAGTGATCGTTCCGCAATTGGTCCACATCGCCCTTGAAGGTGAAGGAGGTGTGAGCGTGTTCGGGTTGTAGCATTTCAAAAAGTGTGTGGAGTTTGTCGATCCCCGTGGTGCGCGAGGTGTCGGGCATCATTAATTCACAGGTGACCCGGGCGTGTGGGAAAAGCTCCCGCAGAATAAGCGCTTGGAATGTGATGTCTTCCAGAACCGGCTGCCAGTCTGAAGCGACTGTGCCGTCCCGTTTGTTCCGAAATAGATTCGGTTTTGAATCCTCAAGCAGTTTCTGCGCTTTTGCCCCATCATAGGACCTGGCTTTCACTTCAATGAGGGTGAGGTGATTACCCTGCTTGATCAGAATGTCAGGACGGGCAAATTTACCATTTCCCAATAATGCAGCTTCGAACAAAGTCACGTTATCCCGCCCCAATAATTCCCGGGTGTCCTCCCACGCTTTCTGCCTGCCGCCCCCATCGATGGTGATGCCGTCATCGAAGAGTAATTTGGCAAGGGCGTCGATCATGTAGCCGCCGTCCCGGAGGAGCTCCATAAACTCATCGCCATCCAGCACTGTGGGGTATCTGAGCTTTTTGTAATAGAGCTTGGTGATGCAGGTGCGTGCGGTCTTATAGTCGGATTTGGTAAGGATATGTTCCATTGTCTGTCGTGCACCCTTTTTATAATGATCTTTATGATCCCGGATTTGGTAAGGATATGTTCCATTGTCTGTCGTGCACCCTTTTTATAATGATCTTTATGATCCCGATCGTGAGAACACCCCGCCGGCGGGGTGGTACACCGGGTTGGAAACAGACAGGCAGGAAGTACAGGGTGAAATGATAAGGCGTGAAATATCCTGCCAGTAATTTTTCAGGATAAGCGCAATGAAGAGCTTTTGAGATGCGGGTGGGTTGTTATCTCAAATTCGGCTGGTTGGGACCGTAACAGTGAAAAAAGGAAACCCTTTGGACTTGGTCGGAATAAATATATTTCGGGTCAACAAAGAAGGGAGCCCTTACCAATGATCGTAACGCACCAGGTCAGCCAGCGGTTTACGGATCTTGAGTCCTGGCAGGTCGGCTGGATAGCCGAGGGGCGTGAAGATGACCGGCTCGACTTCAGCGGGGAGGCGTAAGACAGTGCGGGCTGCTTCCACATTGAAGGCTGCGATCCAGCAGGTGCCCAGTCCCAGGTTGGCTGCCGCCAGAATTAAGTGGTCGGCCACAATTGCGGCATCGATCAGGCGGGCGTTGAAGCGGTCGCTTTCCCGCACCCAAGCCTGTGAGGAAATTGCGCAAACGGCAATTATCAGGGGCGCCTGAACGAACCACGGGCGGCGGTAGATCGTTCCAAGCTCTTCTTCCCGTCCGGCTGTGCGCATCACGACCAGTTGGATGGGCTGCCGATTGGCGGCGGTAGGCGCCAGGCGGGCCGCTTCCAGGACAGCCTGCAACTTCTCGTCTTCAACCGGGTCAGGGCGATATGTTCTGACGCTGTACCGTGCCGCGATCAACTCTGAGTATTCCATGACAGTTTGCTCCTCCATTGAGAAAATTTTATAACCCTTCGTTGTTCCTTTAATGATAAACCATTGTGACGCAGGAGGGTATCTTATTATTCGGACAAAAATCAAAAACCACCCACACCGAGCGGCGGGACATTCCCCCTACCGCTGTGCACCGAAATCGCCTTGAAGGCTTTGCGGGTACTGTTGTTTAAGTATAGGCGGGGGAGCATCATTTGTCGATTGACAAATGTCATGCCGATGGTTCTTTACAGCTTGCAAGCGAACCCTGTCTTCTTTTGCTGGCCGCTTGTCAAACGTAATTGACAAGCCTGTTGATGTATGATATATTTTTTGATACAAAATGGAAATTATTATGGACAATTTCTCTCACTGGCTAAAAACACAAATGGACGCCCGCGGCTGGTCGCAATCTGATTTTGCGCGCGCCTCGGGACTTACGCGGCAGGTCATCAGCTATTACCTGACCGGCAAGACGAAAACGCCCGACCCGGAAGCATTGCGGGCTCTCGCCGATGCCCTGCGCATGCCGCCTGAGGTGGTATTCCGCGCCGCCGGGGTTCTGCCGCAGACGAGCGATGACCCGTGGGTCGATGAGATGTCACACAAGCTCAGTCAACTGCACCCCGCCCTGCGCGAAACGGCCGGCAGACTGATCAACGCCCTGGCAGACCAGGAGGACGCCAGTCGAAGGACGAAGGTGTTAATGCCAAAAGAAGCGGAAAAGTAAGCGGCAATTCCAAATCAAAAAAATTTCGGACGCAGACAAGCGCTGCAAACGCGGAAAAAACCTTAAAACATCACTTCATCAACGTTGTATACGCCCAGAGTGCTAAATTTGGCTCTTTCCGCGTTAATCCGCGCCCAATTGGGAAACATGGAAAGAACTCCGCACCCCGGTGCTTAAAAATATAAGCTCAATGCAATAAAAAACGTCTGTGCTTACCACAGACGTTTTTTCATTTTATCGGACAGAGCGAGCGTTGTTGAATTTCTTGTTTGAAAAAAACAGGGCAGGATATTGCAAAGAAGGGCTAATCGAAAAAGTGGGCGCTGAGGGACTCGAACCCCCGACCCCCTCGGTGTAAACGAGGTGCTCTAACCAACTGAGCTAAGCGCCCGGAGAAGCGCATTATAGCACGGGATGGCAAAATGGTGACCGCAAAATTTCCCCGAGCTTGCAGGGGGCATCTATTAAATGCCATTAGAATGAATTTCTCGAAAAACACAAATGGATGAAGGTTTATATTTTTCACTCTTTTCCCGCGTGTCCTTTTTTGTCAGTCAATCTGCTTAAGATAAAGGCCGGATGCATG
>JAIFNG010000132.1 GCA_020047815.1 Anaerolinea sp. | reverse complement strand
CTGCACCCTGGGCGAGGAGCGCGCGCCCCGCCGCTTCAAGCAGGGGCTTTTGAGCTTCGGCTGCCACGGCATATTGGTCACTGAGCGCCAGCATGGAAAAGATCGAATTACTTGAGATATATATCCCCGTACCCATCACGTACAGAAGGACAGCCAACCCGCCAAATGAAGGATCGATTTGCCTGTGGATGTTGAAGAGTGCCAGATACAACGGAAGCCCAAGGCTGAGCGTCAGGATATTGAACAATCCCAGATTGCCGAGCGCGCCCAGGCGGTTGGTTTGAAACAGCATAAACCAATCAACCATATTGACTGCGCTGTTCTCGTGCACCTCCCCACCCATCATGGAAGTGGCAATATCCACCAGTCCCACCAGCACGATCAGCAGAGACGCGATCGCCGCGACTTTGAAAAAAGTGTTCCAGCGTGCATCGGTTTCAATTTTCGATCTATTCATTGCCTGAATTCTCCCTGTTTATTTCTGCATATTTCCATAGAGCAACCCGGCGGCGATCAAGCCAAGCGCGGTCAGCGTACCCCACAATGGCAGTTCATTTGCAGCAGACAACCCGGCCCGCATCACCAGCACAGAATTCACCGCGAGCACGAATGTATACAACGGTCCTTTAACACTGAGAATGCCTGCGATCACATATCCCCAGGGCTGGCGTTTCATCAACCACAATGCGCCCACCACCAGCCACGGCACAAGCAGCGTCAGGTCCAGGGCAAAGACCACGTTGGTGGGATGGGCACTGATCGAAATGATGGCGGGGAGCTGACCGGTGACAATGAAGTTAATGGACTGGATCAGATACACCAACCCGAGTCCGGAGGCGACAAACAGGAAATATCCGCCGATCCATTTGACAGGTGTGCCAACACGCATCATCCGGCTGATGCCGCCGATGTCGAGGTTTGCCAGACCGTAGATCAAGGCGAAGATGGAAAGCGCCAGCAGTGCAGTATAGAGGAGGAAGAACCAGTTAAAGGCTGCGCCGAAAAGATAGAAGGCAAAGTTATAGAGCATATAGTCCAATGCGCCCATCCAGACCAGCTGTGCCTTCAACGAGCCCTGTGAGGAATAATAGAGCGCCGCCATCAAGATCGGTACGGCCAGAAAAAGCGTGACCGCATCATTGCCCAGCCAGGTGGTGGTGACAAAGGCATTGTCGTGATACAGACCTTTCAGGAAAAGTCCGCCTGCAGATGCAACCGCCGCCAGAATGACGATCAGAATGGAAAGCACAAAGCTTGTTTTCATTTTCACATTCATTGAATTCGCCTATTTGACCGCAAACCAATGCGTGAACCAGCCCAAATACACGCCGGCTGCAATGCCAATATTCAACAGCACACCCACCACCAGCCAGGGATGCCAGAAAAAGACGAGCAGGATCAGTGAAATGACAGCAGCGATCAACGCCAGCGGCTGCCAGAACCCGGCCAGCCCGGGCAAACCCAGCAACCCGGCCCCCGCTGCAACGAAGAGCACCAATATGGCAAGCCAGAGCAGCCAGCCTGCCGTACGTACCAGGGATGGATTCAATCCCATGCGCATGGCTGGCCAGGTGTGGTCTACATTTGCGCGCCACCAGGCCGGAAAGTAAGGCGTATGCATTGCACCCGGGGCAGGAACCGGAACAGTGGCGAGGCTCATGGTCATCAACCCATGAGCAATGAGAAAAACGGCGAACAAAATTCGAAGAGTGGATGGATTCATTTTTTCCTTGTTTATGATGCCCGGAGGGAGACACGGGGATCTTTGAGCCGAAGATATATCAATTCTCTTATTTGGAAAATAAAAAGCGCATCCGCCAGCAAGGGACTGGATGCGCTTGAATCGATCAATGCATAAACTGCCTGTGCGATATGACTGAGGTTGGCAGGAGTGGCTTCGCCCGGTGTAGTTGTGTTTACCTGAAGAATGGGCGCAGGCAAAATACAAAACGAAAGGCTCTTGTGTTTCATGTAGAATGTGAATTTTAGATTGGTTGGCAGGCAGGGTAAGGGATAAATGTAATAAGTTTCAGAGCCAACCATCCTACCTTAAAAAATCTACACAAACCTTAGTATGAATTGATCTCATTTTTTTCAGATCGCTTTTTTATCCAACAAGGCCAACGCAGAAAAAAATAACTCGCTGCTTCCGGCGGGATGACCCCGTTGAATAATGACACAGCTCATGGGTTTATCGGCATTCCGATTTGAGTGTCTTGGTTCTACTCCAGAGTCTTCATCCAGACAGATGTGATCTGTAATGGCTCACTCTTTTATTGCCAAACTGACCGCATCTTCCATCATTATCCCCTGTCCCGCCGCCCACGCAGACTGGAAGTCGACCCCGGATAATTTCTCTCTGGCTTCCATGACTGCCTGGTCATAAGGCACTTGCAGTTCGGGCTCGATCTTGAGACCGGTCGACTCTGCGAGCGTGCTGGTGGCAGCCAACAGGCTGACTGCCTCGGCCAGGATACCTTCAGCCAGAAAGACACACGCCATCCCGATCAGATTATAAATAATGTACAGTTTGATCTCACTTTGGTGCGCAATTGTTAATCCCTCTGTGAATGACCTGCGTGCAGCACCGGGCTGACCTTGCGCCAAAGCTAGCAAACCAAAATAACAATGGAGCAACGACAGGCCAACCTTATCACCCATTTCCTGGTTCAGCACCAGACTCTCCTGGTAATACGTTTCGGCTTGCTCCAAATGACCCTGTCGAAATACTGTGATCCCAAGCGAAGAAAGCGCGATCGACCTGGTGTACTTGTCATCAGATTCACCGCCCAACTTCAGGGATTCTTCATAATATTTTTGTGCGGTGCTGAAATCGTTCTTCATGTAAAACATGTTCCCCAAATTATTCAATGCGAGGGCGATCCCGCGCTTATCGCCAATTTCACGCACAACTTCGAGACTCTCCCCCATGAGTTTTTGCGCCATCCCATAATTGCCCTCATAATAATAGGTGGTTGAAAAATTATTCAGCGTGCCTGCGATCCGCCGTTTGTCGTTCAGTTCCCTGCTCAGAGCCAGCGCCGCTTCAAAGATGGTATGGCTTTCAGCAAAATTCCCAACCTGTGCTTTTACCATCCCAAACACAGAGAGCGCGTATGCTTCCTTCCTTTTATCATCCATCTGACGGAAAAGATCAATGCTCTGCTGTAAATATTGCGCGGCGAGATCATAATTTGCCAGGCGGCTATGGATTATGCCGATCTCACACAGGACATCAGCTATCCCCGTCACATCATCGACCTGGGATGCATGCTCACGCGCTTTTTCAAGCCACTCCAATGCCTGGGAGTAATCCGAGAACCAGATCCACGCATTGCCCAGCCTGGTCTCACATTCAATGACCCTGTACACCAGCTGGCTGGCTGTGGCGATCTGTAACGCCTGCTGGTAATGGGCATAAGCTTCATCCCGCTGACCGATCAACTGATAAATGGAACCCGAGTTGATGTGCAGGGTAATGCTTTCATCCTCATCCGGCAGACAGGCCAGCGCCTGTTCATAATACTCCAATGCAGTGGTGTTGGAGTATGCGGCCTGTGCCGCCTCGCCTGATCTGCGTAAATATTCCCGTTTCTTGGTCAGGTTATCGCTGCGGCTGTAGTGAAATGCCAGCACATCAATGGGAAGATCGTTTGGATAGGTCGCTTCGAGATAACGCGCCAACTGCTCATGCAGCTGTGCACGCGTGGCAAAGGGCAGGCTTTCATAGGTCACTTCGTGGGTAACAATGTGCTTGAACAGATATGCCAGTTCGGGTTCGGGTGCATCCAGCGGGGTGATGTCCAGGGTATTTAATACCTCCAAAACCGCTTTCACCTGTGGCAGCGCACCCAGCGAAGGGTAGTACCCCGTCAGCCAGTCGGCTCGGAACAAACGCCCAACGATGCTTGCCACACGCAGGGTATTTTTTTCGCGCTCTGAAAGCTGGTCAATGCGGCTGAGGATGAGTGCGTGCAGGCTGTCAGGCAGTTCAATTTTCTTCAGGTCATCGGGGGCAAGCGGGTCGAGTCCGCGATCACGCAGATAGTTGAGCAATTCTTCCAGATAGAACGGGTTGCCCTGCGCGCGAGCCATTAGTTTTTCCACGAGTTCAGACGGGATGGCTCCGCCACGGGCCGGATACAATTGCGCCAACTTGGCACGGATGGCTTGCTCTGCTTCAACATGATCCAACTCGCTCAATTCGATGCGCGTGAAGTTCGGCAGGGATTCAAAGCGCGGCGTTTGCAGGCGCTCCAATTGCGGCGGGCGGTACGCCACCACAAAACACACGGCATGGTCGGCCAGAGCCCGTGCCAGTTCATCCAACAGGCTAAGTGATGGCACATCAATCCAATGCAAATCTTCGAGCACAATGAGCATTGGTTCATCCTGCGCCGCAACCTTCAAACAATCCTCGAGCAGCACCTGCAGTGCGCTCTGACGATATTTTGGTTCAAGGTTTTTAGTGAAGTCGTTTTCGGGAAGATCGAGGTTAAGCAGGATACCCAACAGGGGCAGGGATTCCACCCTTTCAGGCACACGGTCTTCGATCTCGCCTTCGAGTAAACGAATTTGTTTTCGCAATGGCGCAGATGGATCCACGTCAAAGAACGCCTGCCAGACAGATTTCCACGCCTGATACGGAGTATGGATGGCATCTGATTGACACGCGCCGCCATACCCCACAAACCCCTTTTTCCTGGCGCTGCGGATCACCTCCGCAGTCAAACGGGATTTACCCATCCCCGCTTCTGCAACAATGCCAATGATCTGTGACTTACCCGAAAGCACCGTCTGCAATTTCTCGTTGATCATTTCCAATTCCTGCTTCCGGCCCACCATCGGCAGGGCATAGGTCGGTTCCTGCAAGCGGATGGCCCGCTGATGACGTTCACCAGTCACGGCAAAGACGGGCAATGGTTCCGCTTTGCCCTTCATCGGCAGCGGCGGGCGCGGCTCGAAATTGAAATGATCCGCCGCCGCTTTTTGCACGGCTCCGCTCAGCAGGATCTCACCCGTGGACGCAGTTTGCATCAAACGCGCAGCAAGGTTGACTTCATCTCCCAATGCGCCATAAGTACGGCGGGTTTGTCCACCATAAGCACCCACGCGCGTTACACCCTGGGTAATGCCCATCTGCAGCTGCAATGAGGAGACCTTCTTCAATTCCAATGCCGCCTTCAAGGCGCGGCGTGCATCATCTTCATGCGCGCTGAAAGCGCCAAAATTGACATAGACATAACTACCCTTGTCCCCAATGGTCAGTTGCAGCAATGCTTCGTTATGCCGGGATGTGATGGACT
This sequence comes from Anaerolinea sp., assembly GCA_020047815.1. Lineage (GTDB taxonomy): Bacteria > Chloroflexota > Anaerolineae > Anaerolineales > Villigracilaceae > Villigracilis. The sequence continues at coordinate 13,560 of JAIFNG010000132.1, read as the reverse complement.
GCAGTTGCCGTATGAAGGTATCGAGTTGAGCCTGGGCAGTCTCTGCATCATAGTCAATACCCAGGAAACGGACAAACAAAACCGTACACGGGCGGAATTCGGTCAGAAAAGAGCTTTGCCCAAATTGTTCGCGATCATAGACCACACGGGGCATCCAATTCTGACAGACAGCGACATCCGGTTCAATGAACGGATCAGATCGGAGTATGGGTTCGATCTGTCTCTTGAGTCCGTTCACCAGGGCAAAACGTTCCCCGCTGTCTGCATCGCTGCGCCATTCATTAATGGTCAGTGTCTCCCCCAATATTTGGACAGTGGATTCATCAACAAGAATATCCCCTCCGTTTGCCAGGTGTTCCGCAGTGGATGTTCGCACCACCGTTGCACCGGCCAGGGCATCCAGATACTGCACCTCCGGATCTCCCACCACAAAACGCCTTGCGGGTCCGCTGGCAATGGCCACCTTTAATGATAATGAGGTGTCGCTGCCATTGGGCAGGGAGATCAAATCAAAGGCATGCATGGCAGACTGCATTGCAAAGGCACAGGCAGCTGCACGCGGCGCGGCAGCCGCCTGTCCATCATCGAACCAGCACATGATGGCATCACCCGCAAATCCGATCACACTTCCGCCGCATCCTTCCACTTGGTTAATAAGCGCAGTGTACACGGCATCGAGATGCCTGGTCAGTTCCTCCGCCCCGCGACGGGGGCCGAGTGACTCACGCAGAACTTCGGTGAGTGGTGTAAAACCTGAGATGTCCGCGAAAAGCGCAGCCCCCTGGGTTCGGTCTGGGAGTGTTTTACCTTGCGCCAATGCGCGCAGGCGGTCTTGCGGAAGGTAGGTATACACAGCCTTCATTATTAGCTCCTTGAAGACATGACGGCTAAGTGTTGATGCGCAATTTTCCCACCTTCGCCCCCTGCATGCAAGCAGCAGATATTTTCTCATGATAGGTGAAGGAGAGCATTGGCCGGGAAAACAGCGTGCATTAAGCATCAGGCTGAATAAAGAACGATCGAACTTTAAACTGGTCTATAATTGTGCGGACAATGAAAAACCGCCTGCTCGAAACAAAATTCCACATTCCACCCTGGCGCGCAGCAGGTGTCAAACGTCTGCGCTTGTTGGAGCGTTTACAGGGCGGCTTGGGGGAACACCATAAGTTTACACTTATCTCTGCCCCGGCCGGCTATGGGAAGACAACCCTTATGGCAGAGTGGATCCAGGAAATTGTGGACAATTCACATGTCACATGGCTTTCGCTGGATGAAGGTGACAACGACCCGGCAAAATTCCTGTGCTATTGGCTTGCTGCTTTTCAACGGGTGGATGAAACTCTCGGGCTGGGCATTCAAGACCAATTCGAGATGCCGCAAACCCCGTCACCTGCGCTTATTTTTGATGAACTGATCAACCAGCTCGCCGGGCGTGAATATTCAATTTTGATGGTGCTTGACGATTACCACCTGATCACCAATCCACTGGTGCATGAGGCACTGGAATATTTCCTCGTTCATCAGCCTGCCCAGGTACACCTGGCTATCACCACCCGTGAAGACCCGCCCCTGCCCCTGGCACGGATGCGCGCCCGTGGACAGATGACCGAGATCCGCGCCAACGATCTGCGCTTTACGGAGGAGGAAGCCCGTCAGTTTTTCAATCAATCGATGAAACTGGAATTGACAGCAGAGTCGGTCAATGCATTGGAGAGACGGACCGAAGGTTGGGCGGTTGGACTGCAACTGGCGGCATTGGCCTTACAGAGCCTGCCTGATCCGCGGCAATTCATCGAAACCTTTCGCGGTAGTCATCGCTACGTGTTGGATTACCTGGCCGAAGAGGTCATCCGCCAGCAGAGTGAAGAACGCCGCCTGTTTCTCACGCAAACTTCCATTCTGGAACGGTTGAATGCTTCCTTGTGCAACGCGTTGACCGGGCGCAGCGATGGTCAATCAGTTCTCACCCAACTGGAACAATCGAACCTGTTCATCATTCCGTTGGATAATGAGCGTGTTTGGTATCGCTATCATCATTTGTTTGCCGATTATCTGCGAACGGGGTTGGCCAAGTCTGAGACAGTGGAATTATACAAAAAGGCCGCCGCCTGGTACGAGGAAAACGGCCTGGTGATCGAAGCGGTGCAGTACGCCCTTGCCAGCGCCGAACCCGATTTTGCCGCCGATGTCATCGAGCGGGCACTGAAAAAAGATACCACCTGGTCCGGCGGAAATATAGCCTTATTGTCGTCCTGGTTGAAGGCCCTGCCCGCGCAAGCCCTGGAAAATCGTCCCCAATTGAGTCTGAACGCCTCTCGCATTCTCTATTTATCGGGAGAATTTGATCTCGCAGAGAAATTCATTGCACAGGCCGAGCAGGTGTTAAAGTCGCTGCCTGCAACATCCGAAACCGGAGAAATGCTTGCGCTTGCGTCAGTATATCGCGGTTCGATCGCTTCGGTTCGCGGAGATGTTCAACAAGCCATCGAACAGATCACCTATGCGCAGCCTCGTATTCCCCTCGAAAATCATCTGGTTCATGCCCGCGCTTTTTTCAGTCTGGGTGTGGCGTATGAAATTTCTGATCAATACGACCTCTCTGTCCAGAATTATTTACGCTCAAGTCATGAAGCAGGAACCGCGGGCGTGCTTTTTCTGGCCATCCATGGCAACTGTGCGGCAGCACAAGTGCAGATCAAACAGGGATGTTTACATCAGGCTGCGCAAACCTGTCAGCAAACCATTCAACTTGCCAACGGTGCGCGCGTCGCTCCGCTTGGGTTGGCATGGTCCATTTTAGGCAGCATTGCTCTGGAGCGAAACGACCTTACCACTGCCGGACAACTTCTGCAGGATGGCATTGCGCTATCCCGCCAGGGCGGTTTGATGGATGACGTCCTTCTGGGGCTTTCCTCTCTCGCCCGCCTGTGCGCGTATCAAGATAACACAGCGGGCGCCCTGGCTGCCATTCAGGAAGTCAAGTCCATCATAGACGGGTATGGGGTTGAACGCATGTCCACGCTTGCAGCTGCCTATCTTGCGCGTCATCAACTTTTTGCGGGGCAAAAACAAGCCGCGACGCAATGGGCTGCAGAGTACCGATCCACTCGCGCCATGCCCCTGCGCGAGTTTGAAGACCTGACCCTGGCACGCGTTCTGCTGGCCAACCGGGAACCGGATGCCGTGCCGCTCATTTTGAATCCGCTCCTGGAAACAGCGTGTTCCGGCGGACGGAATCAAGTCTGTATCGAAGCCATGATCCTGCTGTCACTGGTTCATCAGGCAAAACATGAAACCCAATCCGCCGTGGATTGGCTGGGAAAGGCACTTCAACTGGCCGCCCCCGAAGGATTTATACGCGTTTTTCTGGACGAAGGCCAACCGCTGCTTGACCTATTGCCCCAGGCGCGTCAATTCGCGCCTGGGCTGGTGGATTCCATCCTTGGTAGTCGTCAACCTGAAGGCGCATCCCGCTCATCCCCCCTGCAGCAGTTACCCGCCCCCCTCTCCGAACAGGAATTGCGCGTGTTGAAATTGATCGTGGCGGGCAAATCCAACCAGCAGATCGCCGATGAACTGGTCATCAGTGTCGGCACCGCAAAATGGCATGTGCACAACATCCTGCAAAAACTGGGCGTGAGCAACCGTCCGCAAGCCATCGCCCGCGCCAGAGAGTTGGGCATCTAACCTTTTCTCACATTTGTCAATGCAGAGCCGTGAAAACGGCTCTTTTTATTTAACCTATCCACTTGACCTATCCAAGAACCTACCTTCGGATAGGGGACAAACCCTGCCTACGGGCATAAACTACAACGGTAATCAAAAAAGGTAAAAGGACGATAAAAATGAAGAAGCAAAACCCCATGTCGCATGTGATGTCATTGCATGATTTCCGTTTATTGTTTGCCGGCTCTGCCACTTCCCTGCTTGGTGACCAATTTACCCTGATTGCCACGCCCTGGCTGGTGCTGAAATTGACCGGCGACCCGCTGGCTTTGGGAATCGTGCTGGCGTTGGAAGGACTTCCCCGCGCTGTTTTCATGCTGGTGGGCGGCGCAGTCACCGACCGCCTCTCGCCGCGCATCGTCATGCTGGTTTCGGACTTCATCCGTCTGGCGTTGGTGAGCCTGATGGCTCTGGCAATCTTTATGGGAACCGTCCAGATGTGGATGGTGTACGCTTTTGCGCTCGGGTTCGGACTGGTCGCCGGGTTCGCCGTCCCTGCCGGGAACAGTATCGTCCCCATGCTGGTGAAAGAGGAGGAATTACAGGCAGGGAACTCGATCATCATGGGCGTCAGCCAGTTGGTTCAATTTGTCGGACCAACGATCGCAGGTATCCTGATCGGCAAATATTCATCCTCCCCATTGGGAATTGGCCTGGCTTTCTCCGTCGATGCGGTCAGTTTCGCAATCTCTGCCATTTGTCTGTGGATCATGCGCGGCGGCAGGAATCTGGCATCTGCCAATGAGTCAAAAACTGAAAACATCTGGTCTTCGATTTTGGTTGGGGTGAAATACTTGTGGAACGATCAAACGCTGCGGGTGATGTTCCTGATTTTGGCGGCGGTGAACTTCCTGTTTACCGGTCCGCTGTTGGTAGGCATCCCTGTGCTGGCAGATCAATACCTGGCGGAAGGTGCGGTGGCGTTCGGCTTGTTGATGTCCGCTTTTGCGGGTGGAAGCCTGATCGGTATTCTGCTGGCTGGTTCGCTTCCCCGCCCCAAGGGCAAGGGGATGACCGCCTTCCTGGTTCTCCTATTGGCATCATTCGGCGTATCCCTGGGCTTCTTCGGCTTCATCCGCTCCACCTGGTTGGATTTTTCCCTGATGCTGCTGCTCGGCGCGGGGAATGGTTACATTGCCATCCTGATGTTCACCTGGATGCAAACGAACACACCCAAAGATATGCTGGGACGCATGATGAGCATGGTGATGTTGGCAGGGAATGGTCTGGTTCCCATTTCACAGGCGATTTCGGGGGCGATCATCAAGTGGAGTCTCGAAGCCCTGTTTGTCTCTGCGGGAGTTTTGATCCTGGTGGTGGCCCTGTGGGCTGCTTCCCAACCTGGACTGAAAGTATTCAGCGAAGGACTGACAGCCGAAATCCGAGCCGCGGCGGATGATTGAAGTCCAGCCGTTTGTTCACACAACCATAGAGGTGATTTATGTATTACAGAATAATCCGCAATGACATATTAAGAAACAAGGCGATCACGTTGACGACCATGGTATTCGTGGCCGCCGCGGCGATGCTGGTTTCGCTCGCGGCGATCCTCATTATCAATCTTTCGGGTGCAATCGATACGCTGATGACGCGGGCAAAGACTCCGCATTTTATGCAGATGCATTCAGGCAAAATGGATACTGGGCAGCTCGCGGCTTTCGCGGCTCAGAATGGCGACGTCGCTGAATTTCAAGTGCTCGAATTTATCAACGTGGATGGCGCACGGATCGTTTTCGAAAAAAGCTCGCTTGCAGACAGCGTCCAGGATAACGGCTTCTCGGTGCAGAGTGAAAAATTCGATTACCTGCTCGACCTCGACGGCAACATGATCCGCGTATCAGACGGAGAGATTTATGTCCCCATATGTTACATGCAGGACGGCTCTACAAAAGTTGGTGACACAGTTGAGGTCTTTGGCAGGGAATTTATCGTTGGCGGCTTTCTCCGCGATTCGCTGATGAACTCGCTGCTCGCCTCATCAAAACGGTTCCTGGTGAGCAGAAATGATTTTATGGGAATAGGGGAACTCGGGAATGTTGAGTACTTGATCGAGTTCCGGCTAAAGGACATATCCGCGTTGGGCGCTTTTGAAACCGCTTACACGTCCGCGGGATTGGATGCGAATGGGCCGACACTCACCTATCCGCTTTTCAAAACGATGAATGCAATCTCTGACGGGCTGATGATCGCAGTCATTCTACTGGTCAGCGTGCTGGTCGTCATGATCGCATTCATGTGCATCCGCTTCACACTGCTTGCAAAGATCGAGGAAGACTACCGCGAAATCGGCGTGATGAAAGCCATCGGGCTGCGGGTTTCCGACATCAAGAAAATATACCTTGCAAAATACGCGGCAATTGCGGCTGTTGGCAGCCTGCTCGGATATACGCTTTCGTTTGTGTTTCGCGACATGCTTCTGGAAAACATCCGGCTTTATATGGGCGAAAGTGAAAATGCTTCCTTTGCCCTGCTTTTTGGGATCATTGGTGTGCTGCTGGTATTCCTCGCGATCATGGCGTATGTGAATGGAGTACTGAAGCGCTTTCAGAAAATATCCCCAGCCGAGGCGGTCCGCTTCGGAATATCACAGGAAAAATCTGCCGGGACAAGGCTCTTCCGCCTGAGTCGAAACAGGCTGCTTGGTACGAATGTTTTTCTCGGTATTCGGGATGTCCTCGCAAGGAAAGGGCTTTATGCCACAATGCTTGCGGTGCTGGTGATTTCGGCCTTCATTATCATTGTCCCGCAGAACCTGTACAACACGATTTCATCGAAAGGCTTCATCGCCTACATGGGCATCGGACAGAGCGATCTGCGAGTCGACATTCAGCAGACCGACAATGTTTCCGAAAAAGCGGCGGAGATTGCGGCTGCAATGGAGGCCGACAGCACCATATCCAAATACGTTGTGCTGGTGACCAAAACCTTCAGGGTAAAGATGGAGGACGGTTCGGAGGAGCAGATCAAAGTTGAGTTGGGTGACCACTCGATCTTCCCCATCAAGTATGCCGAAGGCGGAGCGCCTGCCACAGGAGACGAAATTGCGCTTTCAGTGCTGAACGCCAGGGAACTGGACAAAAAAGTTGGCGATGGAATCACATTGACAATTGATGGACAGGAGAAAAATCTCACAGTTTGCGGAATTTATTCGGATGTGACCAACGGCGGAAAAACTGCCAAGGCGGTTTTTGCTGATCCTTCCGCTGACATCATGTGGAGCGTCATCAGCGCGGAACTTTCGGCCAAATCCCTGATCCGTGAAAAGACGGCTGAATATGCTGAAAGGTTTGGCTTTGCCAAGGTCTCCGACATCGACGAATATGTCGTGCAGACCTTCGGCTCAACCATCAATTCAGTCAGAAAGGCTTCCCAGGCCGCAGTGGGCGTTGCCCTGTCGATCACGATACTGGTCACCCTGTTGTTTATGAGAATGCTGGTTGTCAAGGACAGATATTCCATCGCCGTCATGAAAGCGTTCGGTTTTACAAACTCGGATATTACGGCACAGTTTGTCTCTCGTTCGGTGTTTGTTCTGCTGATCGGGATTGTTCTCGGTACGCTCCTGGCGAACACGCTGGGAGAGGCGCTGGCGGGCGTAGTGATCGCATCGTTTGGAGCTTCGTCATTTGAGTTTGTGGTCGATCCGCTTGCGGCATATCTGGTCTGTCCGTTGCTGATGGTCGTTTCGACGCTCGTTGTCACCATCTTTGGCACATTGGATGCGGGACGAATAAAAATATCTGAAAACATAAAGGAATAGATCATGAAAAAAATGATTGTCGGCGAAAATATCTTAAAGTCCTTCGGCGAAGGCGATGATAAACGTAACGTACTCGACGGGGTGTCGGTTGAAATTAACGAAGGCGAATTCGTTTCGGTCATGGGGCCTTCGGGTTCGGGAAAATCAACGTTGATGTTTGCGTTGAGCGGGATGGATGGCATTGACAGCGGCAAGGTCACTTTTGACGGCAGGGATTTATCAACGCTCAAGGACAATGAGCTTGCCGATATCCGCAGGGCAGAAATGGGATTTGTTTTTCAGCAGCCGACTTTGCTGAAAAATCTGAACATTCTCGACAACATCATTCTTCCGTCGATGCGTGATCACCGTGAAGACGTATCGAAGATCACCGAAAAAGCAAGGCTGCTTATGGAAAAGGCTGGCATCCTGGAACTCGAAAAGCGCGGGATCACCCAGGCTTCGGGCGGACAGCTTCAACGTGTGGGCATCTGCCGCGCGTTGATGAATCAGCCAAAAATTATTTTCTGCGACGAGCCGACTGGTGCTTTGAACTCAAAATCTGCCAACGAAATTATGGGGCTGCTCGCTGATATTCATCGGGCGGGCACAACGATCCTGTTGGTCACGCACGATGTCAAAGTCGCTGCCAAAACCGAGCGGGTGCTCTGCATGTTCGACGGTCAAATTGCGGGAGAGTATTTGGCGGGCGCATATGATGAAACCCGCAACGACCTCAAGTCCCGCGAGGAAAGTCTTACCACCTGGTTGGCGGGGATGAAATTATGAGTCCCGAAACCGAATCTGTCATCCACCAAATCCGCAATATAAGTCTGGCATTGATCTCAGTCCAGCCTTATGTGACTGCAAATTAAAAGGAAGAAAGGAACAATCATGACCAAAAAATTTGGCTTATTCATTTTGTCCGGGCTGCTCATCGGCGGCATATTTGGCATCTTTTTCGCAGCCCCGCTTGAAAACCCGCTTCTGGGTGTGGGGGTCGGCGCACTAGGCGGTGTTTTTCTCGGCTGGTTTATCGCTGCCGCCTTTGCAGAAATGAAGAATCCCTCAATCAATTCTCAAATTGCACAACCAAAATCTCGCCGCGGAATGTGGATCGGCATTGGATTGGCGCTTGGCGCGGGAATTGGAATGGCAATGCAAAACATCGCCGCCGGAATGGGAATTGGCTTGTTGATGGGGGTGGTAATGGAAACCCTGCAAGTCCAAATAAATGACTGAATAGGTGGTCCCGCATTATTGATGTTCTCTGAGCCAGTGACACGCTGGGATCAGGAAGCGGTCGATGCTTTGATGGCATCCATCCAATAATCCCCACGACCATCTGATCAACACAGTTCCAGATGAAAGCTTTGAACCCTGATTTTCCCCTGTTCATCCTGCTGGAACAATAAATGGAGTTAACTATGAAAAGAATGATCTCAATTGCCTTTTTCACTCTTGCTGGTGTTTCCCTAATTGTCTGGTTGATTTTCGTCATCCGTCAGGCAATTGCCGGTCGCCAAATTGAACAAGAGTGGCGATCCGTCCCGGAAATCATCCCTACGCTGACAGCCACTTCCCAACTTGAAATCGTTCCGCTGTACGAGGAAGCCAGCTCCGGTGATGAATTTATCAGTGGACACGGTGTTTCGTATCTGATCCGCACCGATTCAGCCACGATCTTGATGGATGTGGGCAACAACCCTGACGGACTGAAAGTTGCGCCTTTCATGCAAAACATGCAGAAGCTCGGAATCCCATGGGATGAAATTGACAGGGTTGTTATTACTCATCCCCACCCGGATCACATCGGCGGTGTGGATGCCTGGAGGCGCAACACGGTTACCTTTGGCGAATTGCCCGGCGGCTTGGGGGAGCGGCTGCTTTTTATCCCCGTCGAGATGAACTATCCAGGCGCGATACACGCCACCATACCCACCCTGCCTGCACCTGATGTGGCAACAACAGGCGTGATCTTCTATCCGGAAGTTTATCCGCTATCTCTGTTTGAGCCAAAGGGCAGTGAACAAGCACTGGTTGTAAGTGTTGCAGGACAGGGATTGGTGGTCATTACCGGCTGTGGTCATCCGACCATCGAAAAACTCATTTCGCGTGCTGAAGCATTATACGAACTGCCTGTTGTGGGAATAGTCGGCGGACTACACTATGAAGGACTTGGTGTTGAAGACGTTAAGCCTCATATCGAATCCCTGATGTCTCATGACCTCCGCCTTGTTGCTTTATCTCCGCATGATAGCAGCATGGATGCACTTGAGGCTTTCCGATCTGCTTTTACAGAAAGGTTTCGACTTCTGCGGGTTGGCGAGACCATTAAATTTCCTTGAGCACGGGAGGATATCCAATGGAAACGAACAAATATCCCCCAGTGTATCAGATCCGCATTGAAGGTCACCTGGATCAACGCTGGCTAAAATGGTTCGAGGGTCTGGATGTTTCTCCTCAACCAAATGGGGATACTGTCATCAGTGGACCGCTCGACCAATCTGCCTTGCACGGTGTCCTCAACCGCATCCGCGACCTGGGCCTTGAACTGATCCATGTTCAACGATCCAATACCGGGGCATCATCATGAATAAAGGAAAAACCTTATGAAAAAGATTTATTTATTTTTAGCAGCCGCGCTCATGCTGGTCACTTACTTTTTTGGTGTACGTCCATTTCTCGGTTTGGCCAGTGCTTCACAGATCGAGAGGATCGTACTTGGCGGACTGGTACTGGTGTTGTTGGGTGCCTTGCTGGTTACCCTGGGTACATTGGCGGCGCTTATCTTTTCAAAAGAGAAAACTTCCTGGCGCACAAGATCACGAGGTCAAATGGTCTTTCTATTCTCAGTTTTCATTTTGCTTGCCTTCCTTGTTTCCATGTCACAATGGCTGGCACACACCCCTCCCATCCTGGGCGCAGATGGAAAGCCCCTGCCCAACAGCATTGCTTCGCTTGAAAAAGTCAGGATCGGCGGGGTTGACCAATGGCTGATCATTCGCGGGCAGGATATCAATAAACCTGTGCTGCTTTTTCTCTCGGGTGGTCCCGGCGCGAGCGAGGCTGCACGCGTACTGCGCTTCAATCAGGAACTGGAGAAGCATTTCGTGGTTGTGATCTGGGAACAACGCGGCTGTGGAAAATCCTATCCTTCACGCTACCCTACATCGGACCTGACCATTGAGCAGTATGCAGCCGACATTAACGAACTGAGCGAAATTCTACGCGCCCGCTTTGATGAGCAGAAGATCTACCTGGTGGGACATTCGTGGGGCGCCATTATCGGGGTGCGCGCCGTACAAGCCCGCCCCGATCTATTCCATGCCTATGTCGGCACTGCTCAAATGGTTGATGTGCGCGAAACCGACCAGATCATCTATCGGATGGTAATGGAATATTCACGTCAGACTGGCGACACAAAATTTGTGCAGACCCTTGAGGCGCAAGGGGAACCACCTTATACGGGAAAGAGTCCCATCCAGCCCTATGCCACACTCTTTGGACGCGAATATGCCATCTACGAAGACCCCAATATCAAAGACCCTGAATATCGACGCGATGGAGACATTCTCATGTTGATGCTCAAACAGCCCGAGTATGGCTGGCTCGACCGGTTGTATTACCTGCTCGGTCTGGTAAACACCTTCAACGTGGTCTATCCGCAATTACAAGACATGGACTTCCGCCTCGATGCTCCCCGCCTCGACCTACCCGTTTACATCGTATTGGGACGTCACGACATGAACAATCCCTACCAGATCCCCGAGGAATACTTCAACCTGTTGCAAGCCCCAACAAAACAGTTGGATTTCTTTGAAGACTCAGGTCACGGCATGATCTGGGAGGAAGCCGATAAATTCCACGACCTCATGATCAACACCGTTTTGCCTGAGACCTACCAGCCCTGATTAAGATAGGATTGGAACTCATCCCTGTTCAAAGGAAAAACTCATGAAAATACTCGCGCAAAAACATCCTATGATCACCTTCCTGCTCATTAACTTCGTGTGGACATGGCTGTTCTGGTTTGCCGCCATGCCCTTTCGCGGGCAAACCCTGCTCGTGACCGCCATCGTGCTGATCGGCGGCTATGGCCCCGCCGTCGGCGGTATCCTGACTCTCGGTTTACAAAGTGGGCAAAAGCCGGGCATGTCACCCAAACGCACTCTGACCATGCTCCTCATTTCGGCTTTGATATTTGGCATGCTGACCCTGCGCTATCTAGTTGGGAACATTCCCAACTTTGACATCCTCGCGGAGGATTTGACCCTCACAACCCCGATTGTCGTAATTGCAGTGATCGCCAGTCTGGTGGGCGGCTGGGTCTTTTCCAGCGCGGTTTCAGAGAATCCGACAGTTCGCGGCGGCATGGCATCCATCCTGCCCTGGCGGCTGCCTCCGCTTTGGACGATCTTCGCTGTGATCTTTTATCCTGCCATGATCCTGGCTTCGTGGGGGATGTCCGCCCTCTTTGGGATGAAGGCAGAATACCCAGGTCTATGGGGACAATCCGCGCTGGAAATCCTGCCGTTCTATGCCCTGACCTTCTGTATGACCCTGCTGATACAGGGCGGCAACGAGGAACTCGGTTGGCGTGGATTTATGCAACCCGAACTGCAAAAGAGATTCAGTCCGCTGATTGCCGCCTTGATCGTTTCGGTCTTCTGGTCGCTGTGGCATCTGCCACTCTTCGTAAATGGCGTATATGACGCCGACCTGGTAATCGGGATGGTATCTGGCGGCATCTACCGCATTCCGCTGGCGATTTTCCTCGCCTGGTTTTTCAACCGCTCTGGCGGAAATCTTTTCCTGACCATGTTCCTGCACGCCAGTTTCAATCGGACACCCTCTCTGTTGCCGACTCCATCCCTGATATTGATGGTGCTCTGTCTGATCGTTGCTGTGGGTATGGTTGTGAAAGACAAAATGTGGTGCAGATCTTCATAAAGCAAAATTTTTTCAAAACAGGAGTTTTATCCGATGGAAACAAGGATCAAAGAAACACAAAAGGTCGAAACTCAGAGACCTTTCTCACTCACGATTTACCTGCTTATCGTCTTTGGGTTATCCTGGCCCTTTCAGATCGCGTATGCGGTTTGGGGCGCGACACCGACAGCCAGCTATTTATTAAGTTCGCTTTCCATGGTAATGGTAACGGTGGCCTCCTTCATTGCCGGACGCTATATTTTTCGGGATGGATTCAAAAATGCCGGGTGGAGTTGGGGAAACCCAAAACATTACGTATGGGTGTTTAGTCTGGCACTTTTCATCTTCGCCGTCCCAACCCTGCTGGAGCCGGTGCTTGGGTTGCGTATTCTACCCGTCGGAGTATCAGTCCTTGCAATCCTGGGAAATTTTTTACTGCGCTTCATCATCACGCTCATCCCTGGTTTTGGAGAGGAATTTGGATGGCGCGGTTACATGCTGCCGCATCTCGCAAGGCGATACACTCCACGTAAAGCCCTCCTGATCCACGCATTCATCTGGTGGGCCTGGCACATCCCCGCATTAATCGCAATTGGTTCGCGTATCGAAGGCATTGAAGCGAATATGGGTATGGTGATCACTGGGACCCTTTTAATTTCCCTGATTCCAGCCATGATGAACGCCGTGATCTTCGCCTATGTCTGGACGGCAACGCAAAGTCTGGCAGTATCCAGCGTGTACCATTCAGCCTATGATGAAGTACGGGATGCCATTGAAAAGTCCATTGGTTTCGGTCCGCTGGTGGGCATCTGGGAGATGTCCGCGACGACTATCATTGGCGCAGCCTTGCTCTGGAAGGGAAATTGGAAGGAGCTTGATCTACAGAATGATTGTTGAGAAAAAGATGAGCAAGCTCGATAGCTCCAGGCGGCAACTGAATTACAGCGAGTGGATCTGCATTGGGCTTGATTTTGGGGCAGGCGCGGGATCGATCATCGGGGCGTCGCCGTACCTGTACCGACCAGGGTCGGAGTCACCTGCGGCGTGAGGATCATGAATCCATGTTGATAGTTCAGTTGATTAATATCCCATTTGGTTTTCATGTAGGTGATAATAAAGTTGATCTCCCAATCAGCCAGTCCATTCTTAAAGGCCGGCATGTA
>JAIFNG010000062.1 GCA_020047815.1 Anaerolinea sp. | reverse complement strand
TCAGACTGGGGGATCTCGTGCAACACCTTTGACCCATCCGGTAAAAGATATAGAAAATGGCTTCATGAAAATTATCGCGGCGCGAGGCGGTTTCGATGAAACTTACATCCCATCCCATGACCCTTAATTTACGCACCACTTTCCGCGTTTCGCATGGTGCGAGTGACCAGCGGCATAATGTGCTGGCGCAGATCGAACACGATGGACTGGTGGGGTACGGAGAAGCGGCGGCTGTTTTTTATTATGGTGACACACAGGAAAGCCTGATGGCCTATTTGAATGGGCTTCCGGATCTTGGTGATGACCCCTTCCTGCTGGAGGATATACTTAATTCTCTGCCGTCTGGTCCTCCGGCTGCCCGCGCGGCTGTGGATATTGCCCTGTATGACCTGTGGGGTAAGATGATCGGTCAGCCCCTCTATCGGTTATTTGGCTTGACACTTGCCCCCCTGCCTCCAACCTCATTTACGATCGGCATTGATACGCCTGATGTCATGGCGGCGCGTGTCAGGGAATTAAACTATCCCATCATTAAGGTCAAGCTGGACGCGGATGATCCTGAGTCAGCCGTGGCGGCCATCCGTAAATCCACGGATGCCCGCTTGCGGGTGGATGCCAATGCCGCCTGGACTCCCGAACAGGCTTTGGAGTTGATCACCCGCCTTTCGCAATATGACCTGGAACTGGTGGAACAACCGCTTGCTCCTGGTGACCCGAAGCCGTACGTCTGGCTGCATGACCAATTGCGCGCGCGCGGTGTGATGACTCCCATCTTTGCCGATGAAAGCATAAAGACTTCGCGTGATGTCGCCGCCCATGCCGGCGCGGTGGATGGGGTGGTGGTCAAGTTGATGAAAACCGGTGGTTTACGCGAAGCATTACGCACTATTCATACAGCTCGCGCGCATGGAATGAAAATCATGCTATCGTGTATGATCGAAAGTTCGGTAGGCGTGACCGCTGCTGCTCACCTTGCCCCGCTTTGTGATCATTTGGATTTGGATGGTCCCCTGTTGATCGCAAATGATCCTTTTCGCGGGCTTTGTTATGAGGGCGCAGAGTTGTCAATTCCCACTGCGCCTGGCCTTGGTGTTTCCCTGCTGGATCCTCGTTAACTTTTACAGCAATGATAAGGTATTTGTTCGTGGTTCGTACATCCCAATGCGGGTGAAGTCACTATTATGAAATACACAACAAGCGAGCCGCCCGTAAAGGCGGCTTGCTTGTATAATCAGTAGATCGTGATTTTAGAGTCTGCCTGTCTGCCGGCAGGTGTAAAACCAGAGATTTATTGCAGTACTGATAAAGGTATATGCTTTTCGTAAAAAGGAATTTGTCATGAACCCATTCAAAAGATCTGTCAATTTGTTGGCTTTTATTTTTGTACTCTCCCTGCTCATTATTGCCTGCGGTCTTCCCTCTGTACAGCCGGAATCGGCGACAGCCACCCCGCCGGTGACACCCGCCCCCATTGCGACAGAGACTGCCATACCCAGTGCCCTAACGGTCTGTCTTGGTCAGGAGCCGAATACCCTTTATCAATTCGGCGGACCGAACGCCGCAGCGCGCAGTGTGCTGGCTTCGATCAATGATGGTCCGATCGACATGATCGGGTACGAATACCAGCCTGTTATCCTTGCGCAATTGCCTTCCATTGAAAACGGTGATGCGCAAATTGCCAGGATCGCAATTCAGGAGGGGAATCAGATCGTGGATGCGGATGGAAATGTTGTTCTGCTTAAACAAGGCAGCCGCGTTCGTCCTGCCGGCTGCCGTACCGATGACTGCGTCATCACCTATGACGGGGCAACTGCGTTGGAGATGGATCAAATGATCGTAAATTTTCGGATGCGCCCTGACCTGACCTGGGCAGACGGCACACCGCTTACGGCTGACGACTCGGTTTATGCCTTTACCCTTGCCGGTGATGCAAGTTCGATCGCAGATACATATTTGATCGATCGGACGCAGACATACGAAGCCACCGATGCACAGAACGTGCAATGGTGGGGCATGCCGGGTTATATTGACCCCTCCTACTTCACCAACTTCTGGACACCTGCGCCGAAGCATTTGTGGAATGAATTCTCAGCCGAGCAGTTATTGATGACTGATATTTCCGCGCGCTCCCCCGTCGGTTGGGGAGCGTATATGGTGCAGGAATGGGCGGCGGGAGATCACATTACATTGATCAAAAACCCCTATTATTTCCGCGCCGCGGATGGATATCCCAAATTTGATACTCTTACGTTTCGTTTCATTACAGACCCAGATGTGGCGCTGAGTGAATTGGTCGCCAAACGCTGTGATATTTTGGACCCCGGCATTCGTCTGGATAATCATGCCAGTCTGTTGCGGGAAATGCAGGCAGGTGAACAGGCGCAGGTCTTCTTCACCCCTGGTATGACCATTGAATGGCTCGGGATCGGTACAACTCCTGCCACGTATGATGACGGTTATGAGACCATTTATCAAAAAGACCGCCAGGATATTTTTGCCGATGCGCATACCCGTCAGGGCATTGCATACTGCCTTGATCGTCAGTCGGTTGTAAAAAACATTCTGCTGGACCGCACCACCGTCCCGACGACCTACCTGCCTGTTGATCATCCATTATATGACCCCAATATTGAAGCCATCCCGTTCGATCCCGCTGTTGGCAGATCTCTGTTGGAACAGGCGGGTTGGAAGGATACCGATGGTGACCCGGCTACGCCCCTTGCGGCGGTCACGGTCAAAAATGTTGCTGCAGGGACGCCGCTCTTGTTGAACTACTACACCACCACCGCCACCCAGCGCCGCCAGGTGACAGACATTTTGACTCAATCGCTCGCCCAATGCGGCATCGGCATCAATGCGCAATACTTTTCGCAAAACGATCTTTACGCTTCGGGTCCGAGCGGTTTGCTTTTTGGCCGGCGCTTTGACCTGATCGAATATGCAATGGGCGTCAACGGCATTGAGCCTCCGTGCGGCTGGTTTACCAGCGCTGAGATCCCCTCTGCTTCCAATTCGTGGATCGGCACGAATGTGACGGGTTATAAGAACGAGCAATACGATGCAGCCTGCCGCGCCGCCCAGCTTGCCCTGCCAGGTGAGCAGGCCTATGCCGACTCCTACCGCCAGACCCAGGTACTTTTTTCCAGTGAACTGCCCGCCATACCACTTTATTACCGCGTGCGGATTGCTGCCACTCGCCCTGACCTTTGCCATTTTGACCTGGACCCAACCGCCAACCCACTATGGAACATCGAAGCGATCGATGTGGGTGAGGCGTGTCAAAATTAATGGGACGTTCCTTTCGCCTGGGTTTGTTTTTGACACTGCTGATCGCTTCCTGCGTACCCTTAAAAATCGATCAAGTTGCGGTGCCAACAAGCATATCCCTCCCGATAGATCCTCTGGCGCCAGCGCACGCGCCAGAGATCCGATTTGCATTGATCGGTGCACCAGGACAAGTTAACATCTGGCAGTTGTTCGATCGATCAGGCTCGACCTATGCCAACCATGCCGTGCGCAGCGAAACCTTCCCGAGTCTGTATCAGCTTGAGCCCCAGGATTCTTCGTTCCAACCGCTTGCCGCCGAAGGTATGCCCTCCGAAGTAATGCAGGACGGCGGTGAGTATTCAGCTGTTGTAAAACTCCGCCCAGATCTGAAATGGACAGATGGTTCCCCATTCACTGCCGGGGATGTGGTGTTCACTGCCGATACCGTGCTTGCTTTTGAATTCGATCATGACTGGGGCGCTTATTATCCGCGAGAGATCCTTGACCATGCCGAAACCATTGACCCGGTCACGGTGAAATTTGTCTTCAAGCAAAAACCGAATGTGGGTGACTGGCAATATGGTGTGCTTCAAGCTCCAATTGTGCAGAAAGCCTTTTGGGAATCCACGGTGCAGGCTGCTTTCGCTTATTTGCCTGATGATGCTTTGCGGGCAGAGATCGCCAAAATACGCTCCAGCCTGGAGGTGGTGCAGCCTGTTCTGGCAGATTTGACCGCACAGGTCACTTCGCTGAGGGTTAATGGAAAGCAAAATCGAAAGATCGAAGGCGACTACACACGGATGCAGGGTGAAGTGGTCTATCTTCAAGCCACATTGGATAACCTTCTTGAAGATTACGCCGCTCAGGTGAAGTTGGCACAAGGTTCCCTGTATACCCTGGACGATGAGAAAGAGCCAACTCTTGGCGTATGGCTGCCTGTTGTGAAGGAGGATGGTGTCTGGCAAAAAAAAGCCAACCCGGACCTTCCATTTGGTGCGCCAAATTTTGACCGTGCTTCCTACCATTTCTTTGAGAATGAAAAATCGGCTGTTACCGCCTTCCAAAATGACGAAGTGGATTTCATCCTTTCGCCAGTTGATGCCCCCCCTGCCGACGGGATTACACTCAAATACAATTCAAGTTATAACGCGCGCTTCCTTGTGTTCAACCCATTGAATATCTACCTTGCCGACCCCGCGTTTCGATCTGCACTTGCCTGTATGATCGATCGAGACGTGCTTGCAGCCGATATTTTGCAACATAAAGCCGCGCCGCTTGATTCTTTTGTGCTTTCCGTTCAGTGGCATGACGCGAATCTCAAAGGTGCCTGCGCCGGCATGGATCAGCCTGCCCGAGTGGTGTATGCCGTGCAACTCTTGAAGGATGCCGGGTATTCGTGGGAGCGGGAGCCGGGCGCCGAAAATGCGGGGCAAAAAATATCCATGTCCAATGGCGGGGCTTTTCCAAAAGTCACACTGCTTGCCCCAAAAAAAGAAGAGGACGCCCTGCGTTTTAGCGCAGCAAAATATATCGCCGAGCAAGCCCAGTATTTGGGTATCCCATTTACCGTGCAGGAGGCGGGGTTGAACGATGTCATTTATGCGGTGTATAGTTCACAGAAATATGATATTGCCTTGCTGGGCTGGCAATTGAGCGAATACCCCGCGTATTTGTGCGAATGGTTTGGGGGAGAGAATTTGCATTTATATAACAGTAACAGATTGGGGGTAGTGTGCGAGGCGCTCAGGGCTGAATCAAACCTCGAAGTGGCACGGCAGGCTGTCATACAGATCGAGTCAGCATTGATGTCAGAATTGCCGCTCATTCCCCTGTTTACCATGACACAGGTGGATGTGTATCGCAATGTTACATACCCCGGACCTGCGGCGAATATTTTGAATGGCTGGACTGGTTTTTATGGAGCGCCATCCCATGCCATCTCCATGCCATGACTTTTTTTCAAAATTCCCCTATAATGTACCGAAATTGTTATCAGAGGAAGTATAATAAGAAAATTCTTATTTCAGGAGTCGGATGTGGCAAAGACCGATCAGAAGCCCTTGTTGGAAGTTCGCAATCTGAAGACCTATTTTTATACCGAAGATGGCGTTGTCAGCGCCGTGGATGGCGTGAGTTTTGAGGTCTATCCTGGTGAGGTGCTGGGCATCGTGGGCGAATCAGGCTGTGGGAAAAGTGTAACGTCGCTTTCGATCATGCGTTTGATCGCGCCACCCGGAAAAATTACAGAAGGGGAGATATTGCTGGATGGGAAAAACCTCCTTACCCTTTCTGAAAATGAAATGACCAAAGTTCGCGGCGATAGAATTTCCATGATCTTTCAACAGCCGCAAACTGCATTGAACCCTGTATTTAAAGTGGATAACCAGATCGCAGAAGTATTGAATATCCACAAGAATCTTGGAAATGAAGCGGGTAAAGCACGCGCCATTGAGTTGTTAAAGATGGTGGGCATTCCCGACGCAGAACGCCGCGCCGAGGCATATCCGCATGAACTTTCGGGCGGCATGGCGCAGCGCGTGATGATCGCGATGGCGCTGGCTTGCACTCCCGAGTTGTTGATCGCAGACGAACCCACCACTGCCTTGGATGTGACCATTCAGGCGCAGATCCTGGATCTAATGCGTGATCTGCGCTCGAAGATGGGTACTTCTGTTATATTGATCACCCATGATCTCGGGGTGGTGGCTGAAATGGCTGAACGGGTGGCTGTGATGTATGCAGGCGAGATCGTCGAACAAGCCAATGTGAATCCACTTTTTGAACAACCTTTGCATCCCTATACCCAGGGCTTGATCGGTTCCATTCCCGTTTTGGGCCAGCTCAAGGAGCGTTTGGATGTGATCCCCGGTTCGGTTCCAAACCTGGTCAACCTGCCTCCAGGCTGCCGTTTTGCGCCGCGCTGCACAGCCCGTGAAAAATTTGGCTTGACGATCTGTACAGACTCAAAGCCAGCCCTCGCTGAAGTTGGTGAAGGACATTTGGTGCGCTGCTGGTTGTATCAAAATGGCGCAGGGCATGAGGCCCCATTGAAGGCGTAGTAATTCCTGCCATTAAATTACGTGGGATGGGCAGCCCAAATTAGCATAAAAAATAATCGATTGCCTCGGAGCAAATACACATGAGTCAAATAACAGAGCCGCATAAAGCAGAAGACCTGGTTGAAGTAAAGCATTTGGTTAAATATTTCCCGGTACGTGCAGGGTTAATGCAGCGCGTGGTGAATTGGGTCAAGGCGGTGGACGACGTTACATTTACTGTGAAGAAGGGCGAGACCCTCGGCATGGTCGGCGAATCAGGTTGTGGTAAGACCACCATTGGCCGTTCCATGCTCAGGCTGGTTGAGCCGACTTCAGGCTCTGTCCATTATGATAATAAGGATGTCCTAAAACTTCGCGGTAGTGAGTTGAAGGATGTGCGCCGTCACATGCAGATCATCTTCCAGGATCCGTATGCCTCGCTTGACCCGCGTGTTCCGATCGGTGAGTCTGTCATGGAAGGCTTACACATCCATAATATTGGTACGCGCCAGGAGCGTTATGACCTGATGCTTGAAACCCTTAAGAAGGTGGGGCTTGAGGATTATCACGCGCGCCGTTATCCGCACGAA
Source organism: Anaerolinea sp. (assembly GCA_020047815.1). Taxonomy (GTDB): domain Bacteria; phylum Chloroflexota; class Anaerolineae; order Anaerolineales; family Villigracilaceae; genus Villigracilis. Next base: position 49,341 of record JAIFNG010000062.1, on the reverse strand, counting down.
TTCTCGGGCGGGCAACGCCAGCGTATTGGTATAGCACGCGCGCTTGCCCTGCGTCCAAATTTTATTGTCTGTGATGAGCCAGTCTCGGCATTGGATGTTTCCATTCAATCTCAGGTGCTTAATATTTTAAAGGACCTGCAAAAGGAATTCGGTCTCACATATCTTTTTATTGCGCATAACCTGAGCGTGGTCGAACACATCTCAGACCGCGTAGCGGTCATGTATCTCGGTAAAATGGTTGAGTTAACCACACGTGAGGACCTCTTTAGGGAGCCTTTGCATCCTTATACAAAGGCGCTTATGTCAGCCATTCCCGTTCCCGATCCAAGACTAAAACGCAGCCGCGAGGTGCTTAAAGGTGATGTCCCCAGCCCGCTCAATCCCCCCAAGGGCTGCCGTTTTCATCCGCGCTGCCCCATCGCCGAAAAGATCTGCTCCGAGCAGGAGCCTGAGTTTCGCGAGGCCAGACCCAGTCATTTTGTGGCATGCTGGATGGTAAAGTAGGATTGACCATGGATCGTCATGTTTTGCTCGTGGATGACCAGCGCGATATTTTACGCCTTTTACACTCCACCCTGGATACGTTAAAGAGACCGGAACTCAAAATATTTGAATCCCCTTCGGGTGAAGAGGCTTTGCTTCATTCTGCGCGATATAAGGTTGATCTGCTCGTTTCGGATTATAAGCTGCCTGGCATGAGTGGAATTGAACTTATGCACAAAGTCCGTATGCGCCATCCGGATGCAAAAGTGGTGCTTATCACTGGTATTACTGACCGCAAAGTGCGGGAGGAGATGCTCAATGCCGGGGCGCTTGCTGTATTTGATAAACCGATCCCTTTAGCGGATTTTTTGGACGTAGTGGAACGCGGCCTTGGGCTTGTGCAGACCATTTTCCCCATTGGGAAACAGGATGGAAAAACTGAAGAACGTCATGCCAGGGTCTCGGATCTGCTTGCCAATTTTCGACAGGACATCAAGGCTGATGCAGTGTTCCTGCTCAATGACCGGGGACTTGTTCAGGCGCGCACCGGTAAATTACGTGATGACAGCATGGAAGTTTCGCTCATTTCCTCACTGATGGCTGTCCATACTGCAAGCCTGAAGGTGGCGCGTCACAACCACCAGGAAACATTCGACTCCTATCATGTTTTTAGCGGGGGTGACCACGATTTGTTGTTTATTCCCGTTACCCCGCTTTATGCGCTGCTTGTTGCAGGGAATGGGCTGGTCAATGAGGAGCGCATCCTGGAAACCATAAATTCCCTGATGGCTTTGCGGGCACAGATCGAAAGGTCCTTAAAATCAATGGGCGTAACGGGCGAATTGAATTTGACTCCCAGGAAGGATGTGCGCGTTTCCAATGACGCCCCTCCCAAAGTTTTAAAAAAACAGGCAGAGAAAGCTGCCGACGGGCCCATATCTCTTGAAATGGAGGCATTGCTGAAGGAAGCCGAAAACAAGAAAGCAAAAATCAACGATATGGATGACTTCTGGAATCAAGCCGCTGAAAAACATGGCAACGCACCCGCCAACCCGGATGTGATCTCCCTAGAGGAAGCCCGCAAACTTGGGCTGGTCCCCGGAGATGGAAAATAATCTTGCCCGCACTGGGGCATGGTGCAATGGCAGCACACCAGCCTTTGGAGCTGTGGATCTTGGTTCGAATCCAGGTGCCCCAGCCTGACATCCCCCGCTAACGCGGGGTTTCTTTTCTAAGCAGGATTTGTGCGGCACCCCGCATAAATCCTGCTTGTAGTTTAATATCATTGGAGCGTATAAGTCTTGTGTACACCTTTCGCTCCGCATAATTGAGGTGACAACCATGAGAATAACCGCAGTCCTCCTTGCCGCCGGGCAGGGAACACGCATGAAGTCAAACCTGCCCAAGGTCTTACATCCTGTGGCAGGCAAGCCGATGATCTGGCACGCTTTGCAAGCCATCAGCCAATCCACAACAGAAAAACCGATCGTGGTGGTGGGGCATGGCGCGGAGGATGTGACAAAATATCTGGGTGATTCCGCCCAGATCGTATTGCAGGAACCGCAGTTGGGCACAGGTCATGCTGTAATGCAAGCTGAATCCCTGCTAAAAGGGAAAACAGATCTGGTTGTTGTCTGTTACAGTGACATGCCCCTGCTGCGTGGAGAGACCCTGCAAAAATTAGTCGAAACACAAAAAAATAACAAGGGTCCCTTTTCGATGCTGACTGTCTTTGCAGATGACCCGCATGGATTTGGGCGCATTATCCGTAAGGCAGATGGGACGGTGGAAGCCATCGTTGAGGAATATGTTGCCACGCCCGCACAATTAAAGATCAAAGAATTAAATGTGGGGGGATACTGCTTTGATTCAAATTGGTTGTGGGACGCCCTGCATCGCATCCCCAAGAATCCACAAAAAGGTGAATATTATCTGACTGACACAGTTGAACTTGCATCCAACGATGGGCTGCCTGTTCAAGCCACCCGGATGGATGATGTGGAGGAAACCATCGGCATCAATACCCGTGTGCATCTTGCGGAAGTGGAGACTGCCATGCGTCACCGAATTAACGAACAGCACATGGTGAACGGTGTGACGATGATCGATCCCGCTTCAACCTACATCGAAGCCAGCGTACGCATAGGCCGGGATACGGTCATCATGCCGAATACCTACCTGCACGGTAAAACCGAGATCGGCGAAGGGAATATTATTGGACCGAATTCCATTATCCGTGACACGAAAATCGGGAATTATTGCAAGGTGCTTGCCTCGGTGACAGAAGGCGCAGTACTCGATGATCATGTGGACATGGGTCCCTTTGCCCGATTGCGGAAGGGAGCGCATTTGGGAAGTCACGTCCACATGGGGAACTTTGGCGAGGTTAAGGATTCGCACCTGGCAGAAGGCGTGAAGATGGGACACTTTTCCTACATTGGCAATGCACAGATCGGTGCGAACACCAACATTGGGGCGGGGACGATCACCTGCAATTATGATGGCGAGAAGAAACATGCCACCGAGATCGGTGAGGATGTATTCATTGGTTCGGATACCATGCTGGTTGCGCCGTTGACCATTGGCGCAGGCTCACGCACGGGTGCAGGTTCTGTGGTGACAAAGAATGTCCCAGAGGATACCCTTGTCGTGGGCGTGCCTGCCCGCGCAATCAAAAAACTGGAACGAAAAGCGAAGAAGTAGACAAGTGGACAGGATAAAGATGAGCCTAACAAACGAAGAACGACAGATGTTGATAGACCTTGCCAATGAAGCAAGGCGGCGAGCATATGCGCCTTATTCAAATTATCCCGTCGGCGCGGCGCTGCGGACAAAGACCGGTCGTATTTATACCGGCGTAAATATTGAGAATGCTGTGTATCCAAATACAATATGCGCTGAGCGCGTGGCGATCTTTAAAGCGGTTTCAGAAGGTGAGACCGAATTTGAAGTGATTGCCGTTGCGACCAATAATGGCGGTTCTCCCTGCGGGGGATGCAGGCAGGTAATGGCAGAATTCGGCTTGGATACGATTGTTTTAATTGCCGACGGAGACGGGAAGTTACGCAAAGAATTGACGGTCTCCGATTTGCTGCCCGAGGCATTTACCCCCGCCCATTTGTTGTGAGAGCGGGTCATTTTGTAGACAGGTTAACCCACTCAATCTGCTCCATATACCTCTTCCCTTCACGATGACCGACTTCCGCTCCTTCCGCGCTTCAGGTGTTGTTATCCGTCATGGTGATTGGGGTGAAGCAGACCGTTTACTGACTTTGTACACTCGTGAGCAGGGAATGGTGCGTGCGCTGGCGAAGGGAGCGCGGAAAATCACCTCACGCAAGGCGGGACATCTGCAGCCATTTACACATGTCTCCGTGCAGTTTGCAAAAGGGCGTGACCTGTTGATCATAACCCAGGCAGAAACCATCAACGCGTTTCTGCCATTGCATGACAGTCTGACGAAGACCAGTCACGCGGCATACGTTATTGAATTGTTATATCGTTTCTCTTATGAGAACGAAGGCGGGAATCCCACCCTATTCAAATTGTTGGTGGATACGTTGGATCGGATTGAAAAGGAAGAGGATGCGTGGCTTCCGATCCGTTATTACGAGATGAGGCTGTTGGATTCTGTTGGTTTTCGTCCGCAGTTGTTTGAGTGTGCGAATTGTGGACGTGAGATTTTGGCTGAAGACCAGTTTTTCTCATTTACTGCGGGAGGGGTGATCTGTCCCCGCTGCGGAATTGGACTGCCCAATCTGGCAAAAATCTCACTGGAAGCGTTGAAGTATCTGCGCCATTTCCAAAGGTCAAGTTATAGAGATGCTTCTCGTGCACGTCCCGGTTTTGAGATCCAGAAGGAAACAGAAGTTCTCATGCAGGGATATTTCACTTATTTGCTGGAACGGGAGTTGAACACGCCGGGATTCATCAAACGGGTTAAGGTGTGAGATACAAATAAGAGATGGTAAAGACGCCATCTCTTATTTGTATCTTATGTATCAAGAACTGCATCATCTTTTGTTTGTTCAGGGGGCTTCGCTCTTCAAGCAGATCTGAGTATGGCAGTCCCTGTTGTTTTGGGAGAATTTTTACTCTGTGTCCAATTCAGGAGGGCGAAACGCGAAATATCCTATCCTTTAAATTGGTGATCGGTTTTTCGAGCAGATAAAAACTGAGGGTGGCGATCAAAAGCGTGGCGCCAAATGAAACAACGAACATCTGCGGCGAGCGCAGGGAATAGTCCAGGTCGTATTTACGAAAGAGTGCCACCATGACGGCAATGATGCCGTAGTGATAAACGTACAGGCCATAGGATATTTTCCCCAAATAGCGCAGGGGTGCAATTTCCAGAAAGCCGGTTAAAAAGTTTGTGTGCGCCACAGAATAAACCAGCACGGCGAATAGATAATTTAACAGGGTGTAGCCCCAAACCTCTTTGTAAAAACCGGTCATCGGCAGGTCGTAGCCGAGGGCCAGGGTGAGCGTGCCTTTTTTGATGAGGTCAGTCAGTAATCCAATTGCAGGCACTGCAATGGCAAGTGCAACCAACTGCAAGCGCGGACGTGGAATCTCGAAGCGTGAAATGTATGCGCCAAAGGCAAAGGCGTCAAGATGTGAAAAAGGCAAAACGTTCACTGCCTGCTGCGGGTCGCTTAATAAAAATGGGAAGAATTGGGCGCGATAGGTGAGGGTGATCGCGAGGCGGAAGATAAATCCCAACCCGATGGCGGTGAAACATAATTGTTTGAAATTTTTGCTGGGGGTTAAAAAGATAAGCAGGGGCCAAAGCAAATAAAATTGCTCCTCCACCGAAAGTGACCAGAGATGAGTGAAGAAGCGGCTGCGCTCAAAAAAAGAGCTTGCATGAAAAAAGTCATACATATAAAAAAGCGACACCCAGACCTGGTTCAGGAAGCCTTTGTTGAGCTCAGGTTTAATGCCTTTCAGGTCGATCTGGGGCAGGAGAAAAATCAGTGCGGTGAGCAGGGCAAGGTAAAAATAATAGAGTGGAAAGATGCGTAAGAAACGCCGCCCGTAAAACTTCACAAAAAAATCACGGCGCGGAAGTTTATCCTTCATTTTGAGCAAAATATCTGTGATGAGAAAACCCGAAAGAACAAAAAACAACTGGACACCCATCCAGCCAAACGGCAGGTTGCGTGTGTGAAAAAAGAAGACGATCAAAAAGGCAATTGCCCGTATTCCGTCCAGACCAGGGATCATTTAACTCTTTTGCTCCAATTTAAAATGAAGATCCATGCCGCGAGCAAAACAACGGGATGCATGATCCGCCATAGCAGAATATGAAACCATCTCCACTTGATGGAGTAGATGATGCGGGCGACGACCCAGCGCATAAGAAGGGTTTGCCCCAAGCCGCTGCGTGCAACCCGCTTCCAGTAGCTGGGAAATGAAAATTCGTCGCGCTGAAAGGCGGCAGCGATCTCCTGCGCGGCAATGGCTCCGTAGCCCAGCGCCATGCTAATCCCCTCACCAAAGAGCGGGTCTGCGCCTGCGGCATCGCCCACCAAAAGCACACGCGGCACCGATATTTGATTCTGCGGTGTATACCAGCGGATGGGATGACTTTTGATCTCGCAGTCATCGAGAGCGAAGCCGTGATTTGACATTTCCTTTGTAAGCAGGTCTTTCAAGGCAGGGCGCTTTTGCGCAGGCAGCAGGTTGCTGTCGTAGATCCCCCAACAGCGGATGGGAACGCTGTTGACCTGTGTGGGAAAATCCCAAACATAGCCGGCAATATTTTCAGGTACGGGGAAGAAGTCAAAATGAGCGTCCAGACTTTTATGGGAAGTGGAATTTCCAACCTGACCTGCGGCGGTTAACACTTCCAGCGTACGGGCCGTATGCAGCGGATCTTCAGGCAGGATGCTTTTACGGGTTACGCTGTTGGAGCCATCTGCGCCGACTGCGATCTTTGCGCGGAAGATCCCCTGACTGGTTTCCACGGTCACGCCTTCTTTGTCAGGACGTATATTCGTTAATGTGACGCCTTGCCTTATTTCGATCCCCCTATCTTCCGTCTGCTTTGCAAGCCATGCGTCAAATTCATCACGGCGGATGACTCGCAAGGTCTGTTTGTGTGGGACACGGACTTTCAGCCCTCTGCCGGCAAAGTCAAAATGAGCTGTTTCCACATTCACATGCGGCACTTCGCACACATCAAGACCGAGGTTCTCCAAAATCACTTCTGCATCTGCGACCAGCCCGCCCGCGCAAAGTTTGAAGCGCGGATAATGCTCTTTTTCCAGAATCAAGATGCGCGGTGCAAGATGCGGCGCAATCTGTACAAGGTGCAGCGCAGTGGAGAGTCCACCTGGTCCGCCACCGAGGATGAGAATATCATGTGTAGAATCCATGGGTTGAAGGTCGCTGAAGGAAAGCTTGGGGATTCAAATAACTGCAGGAGTAAAAAAGTGAGAGACAGCCAAAATTCCAATGCCCCAATCAGGGAGTGTGAAGGCAATAAGCAGGCGCGGGCGTGGATCTGGTCGCGACCGCACCTGCAGGTCATGTTTGAAACGGGACTATTTCAAAACCTCTGCAAACGCTTCCAGTGTTTTTTTCACGCCAGCATCATCCACCCAGTAATGTGTTACTAAACGAAAACGACGTGGACCTGCCCAATCCACCAGCACACCCTGCTTCTTCATTCCATCGGCGATCTGTTTGACGCTTAATCGGACTTCATCCAGAATATCGAAATACACCATATTGGATGAAGGACTGGCATCCAACTTAAGACCCCGAACCTGTTTGAGTCCTTCAAACAGGACTTTCGCCCGGGCATGATCCTGTCCGAGTCGGTTTGTCATCTTTTCCAAAGAGATCATCCCTGCTGCTGCAAGCACGCCCACCTGACGCATCCCACCGCCCAACATCTTGCGGAGATGACGCGCACGGTTGATAAACTTTTTTGAGCCGACCAGCATCGAACCGACAGGCGCAACCAATCCTTTGCTCAAGCAAAACATAATCGAGTCAGCAGGGGCGACCAGTTCTCTCACATCCACATTCAGCGCCGATGCCGCGTTGAAAATACGCGCGCCGTCAATATGGAGGGATAGATCATTCTCACGCGCAATCTTGCCAACCTGTTGAGTATATTCGGCTGACAGCATGACTCCGCCGCAAATATTCTGGGTATTTTCCAAACAGATCAACCGGGTGATGGTGTGATGCACATCCTCAGTTTGAATGGCGGCGCGGATTTCATCCAGGGCGAGGGTACCGTCCGCCTGATTTTTGACAGGCCGTGGATGAATTCCACCCAACGCAGACATGCCGCCCGCTTCGTTTACATAAATATGAGCATTATCCCCGACGATCACCTCATGCCCGCGTTGACAGTGAACCAGCAAAGCCAGCAAGTTACCCATTGTGCCTGAAGGAACAAAAAGAGAATCTTCCTTGCCAAGCATTTCTGCGGCTTTTTCCTGTAATTGATTGACCGTGGGGTCATCCATATAAACATCGTCGCCCACCTCGGCTGCTGCCATCGCCTCGCGCATTTCGGGCGTAGGCCTGGTAACTGTATCAGAACGAAGGTCTATGTATTCCATGTTTGTAGTCTCCTAAAAAAGTGAAAGGTGAAAAGCCTGAAGCGGGCGGTGGGGTGATCTGATTGGTGCTTGAGATGTTTGGCGGTGAATTACTCTGACAAATGGCAACAATTGAAATAATCTGTGATGAACGTTCAGCTTTCATAAACCTTAACCCTTGTCCGCGCTACCCCCTCACCTCATCCAGCACCTTCTTCAACTCATCTGGTAATTCCGCCTCGAACACACGCGGAGTGGTTTCATTTGGCAGGATGATCTTCAATCTTGCGGCATGCAGGAAATGACGGTTGATCTCTGCTGTGATACGTTTTTTGCCGTAAATTGAATCGCCGACGATCGGGCAGCCCAAAAACTGACAATGCAGCCTGATCTGATGCGTGCGCCCTGTGAACGGGTGGAACTGTAAAAGCGTATGATCTTTGAAAGACTCAAGTGTTTTATATTCGCTGACCGATTCGCGCCCTTTGCCTGTCGGCACAATTGCCATTTTTTTTCTGTGACTGGGGTCACGCCCAATGGATGCTTCCACCCGCCCTGTTGGCGTGGGCGGTTTTCCATCCACCAACGCGAGATAGGTTTTCTCGACAGTCCGCAGGCGGAATTGATCCTGCAGCCATCTATGTGCGCGTTCATTCTTTGCCAGTACGATCAGGCCGGAGGTTTCCTTATCCAGTCGATGAACCAGGCCCGGACGTTCCTCACCGCCAATGCCTTCCATATCGGGGTCGTATCCCAGTACGGCATGAACCAGCGTTCCAGAGTCATGTCCTGCGGCGGGATGAACCACCATGCCCGCAGGTTTGTTGACGATGATCAGGTCATCATTTTCAAAAATAATATCAAGTGGAATATTCTCGCCAATCAAACCGCTCGGCACAGGCGGCGGGATGCGAACTTCAATCTCTGCGCCAGATTCAATTGCCTGTCCTGATTTTTTTGCAGGGACGCCATTGATCAAAACAAAACCATCCTCAATTAATCCCTGCAAGCGAGCGCGTGAAAATTCGGGCAGACAGGTTACCAGAAATTTATCAAGGCGGCCTGCCTTTTCCCCTTCATAACAAAACTTCTCAATGCGATCACTCACGATTGCTCACTATTCACTTTCGATTGCTCGCCGTTCATTGATGTTGTCTCTCTGGGAGGCAACGGTTCACCGGCAGCCGCCAGTTGTGCTGCTGCTTTTCGGTCCTGCTGTTCCTTAATCCAAACGCCAAGCAGCAAAACGATCACGCCAACTGTAATGGAAGAATCCGCCACGTTGAATACGGGGAAGGAACCCACAGAAATAAAATCCGTCACCTTGCCCATGATCAGGCGGTCAATCAAGTTTCCTGCTGCGCCTGCAAGCTGCAAGCCCATCGCGAGTTTCAAGGTCCAATCTTCTGCTTCCACTTGTGGGTAGTAATAAATGATCGCGCCGATGACAAGGAAGGCAAGCGTGGTAAAAACCAAATTCCCATTCTGGAACATGCCAAATGCCGCACCACTGTTATACCAATGCACGATCCGCGCGTACGGGCTGAGCCATATTAACCAATCAGGAAGCCATTGCGCACCAAATTCGATATTTTCACGCACCAGCCATTTTGTCCATTGATCGAGGCAGATCACAAGCCCAGATACTCCGGCCAAAATTAAATAATCCTTTACTTTTTGATTCAAAATTCACCTCTTCAAAATATTCGGGTGGTGGTCACTTGCAAAGGGACTTACCACCCCAATTGTCTGTTTATTGTACCTCACCCAGAAAAACCCTTGGTACGCGAGCGCTGATGTTGGTCATTACCTCGTATTCATTCGTGCCTGCCCAATCTGCCAGCTCTTCGGGAGAAATGCCATCCCCCATGATCGTGACTGCATCGCCAACCTTCACTTCATCTTTACCGGCGTTGACCATAAACTGATCCATGCAGATGCGTCCCACCTGTGGATATGATTTCCCGTTGATGATGACCCGGGTTTGATTGGTCATGCGGCGAAAATAGCCGTCGGCATATCCGCATGGGACGGTGGCGATGCGCGTCTCTGCCTCGGCCTGCCACAACGACCCATAGCTGACTGAACGACCAAGCCGGGTGACCTTGCTAAATATTACCCTGGATCTCCATGTCAGCGCGGGTTTGACTTCAATTGTTCTTTCAATATCGCGCGCAGGATAGACACCATAGAATAATACACCAGGGCGTACCATGTCGAAATAACTTTCCGGCATAAGCAGGGTTGCACCGGAGTTTGCCGTGTGTCTGAGCGCAGGATGCGGTTCACTGCGTTTTTCATAAAGGGATAAGACTTCCTGAAAGCGTTCCAGTTGGAGGGAAGCCTCAACCAAATCGTTGCGGGGGCGGGTTTCAGGAGATTGCTCACTTCCTGGCAGGGACATGACTTCGGAGTTTGCAAAGTGAGTAAAGATGCCCTCGATCTCTACAAATTGACTGCACACCAAAGATCTCTCGATCAATGCTTCAGCTTCGTATTCGCGGACACCAACCCGTTCCATGCCGGTGTCTATCTTAAGGTGGGTTTTGATCCGCTTGCGGGTGGACTCTGCCAATTGGTCGGCAGCAGTCAACAGGTCGAGCGAAGAGGCAGCAAGAGTCAGGTCATATTCGAAAAAGTCAGGCAGCTGCTCGCGTAGAGTCCCACCCATTACAAGGATCGGGGTTTTAATCCCCATTTTTCGGAGGTGAATCCCCTCCTCTACAATTGCCACACCAATGTAATCAGCAAATGGAGCGATAAAGGGCGCAACGCCATCCACGCCGTGACCATACGCATTGGCTTTTAGTACGACGAGGACTTTGGCAGGTGCAACGTGGGCACGAATGTTTTCAAGGTTTTGTTTCAGTTGGGGAAGATTGACTTCGAGATGTGTGGGGCGCATGGTTTATTCATACCTTTGACTGTGTTCAGGGCAAATGGTATCGCCAGTGATATTCCACGTCGGGTTCAGATTCAGGCTCAGGGCTGACGCCATATTTTTCAACAACAAAGCCATGTTTTTCAAAAAATGAACGCGCCATTTTATTTGCGGTGTGAGTATATAACCAGATATGCTTTGGTAAAAGTTGACGCGCCTTCATTAGTAAAGCCAGCCCAATTCCCTGACGATGATAGGCAGGATCGACATACAGGCGATCCAGGAATTCGCCCTGGATCGCAAAAAAGCCGAGCGGAACGCCATCCCGTTCATACACCCAGACCTGACATTCGGCTACAACGGCTCTCTGGAAATATTCACGCGCGTCTTCGAGCGTATGCCCCATGCGTGCCATGAGTTTGGGCATGGCGACAGTTTCCGCCTCAAACCACAGGCGGGTAATATCATTAAAATCTTCGGGCTTATATCGTCGAATAAATGGCTGCATGGGTCGAGTATACCCGACTCGCCATGAGAGAGTGCATCACGCCTGTGGACGTGTTTTGTGTGATCTCTTAGATGAACCAGACATTAAGGAGAATTTTCCCGTCAGATATGGCGGGCTTGATAATAAAAAGAACCCCAGGATTTTTTAGATCCCGGGGTTCTGGTCTGAAGCTTATTTGGCAGGTTAACGCCATGCGTCAAGGATCGCGCCGAATAATAAAAAATTAACCAGGTGATTTCCAATTTCAATTGCCCAAATCTTCAAGCCATGACCTGCGAAGAGCTTGTTTACTAAATAGGTGGGTGCGATAAAGCCGAGCCAGAGCATGAAGCCGGTCAATACGCCAGGAGTACCCATGACATTGACCATAAAAGCCATGGCAACCGCCTGAACAAAAGATGAGAGGATCGTCAATCCCCAGGTCATCCCCATATTTTCCATGCCAGGTTGTTCACGTCCTGCGCCAACGACCTTCCACCAGGCAGGGAAGAACGTCTTTGGGTTGTACCAGAGGGAACCGCTAATCATACTAACCACAACGCAGACGATCACAGCCAACCAGTTGATAGAACCAAAATCCATTTCAGCCTCCAATTGATAAAGTTGATCGGCGCATGCCAATCTGTATCCATATTATAACTTGAAAATTTGTTCTAATTTAGCCAGCAGATCCGCGCTATGTTCGGCAGGACGGACATTCCCAAATACATCTTTGATAAATCCGTCTTTGCCGATCAGGAATGTTGTGCGAAGCACGCCTTCGTATTCCTTGCCCATGAATTTCTTGGGACCCCACACGCCATATAGGTTACAGACCTTGTGACCTTCGTCTGCCAGCAGGGGAAAGGGCAGTTGGAATTTCTGCCTGAATTTTCCATGGGATTTTACCGAGTCAGGACTTACCCCGAGAATCTCCACATCCGCTTTACGATAGGCAGAATAATCATCACGAAAATTGCAGGCTTCCTTCGTGCAGCCCGGTGTGTCGTCCTTGGGATAAAAATATAGCACAACGTTCCTGCCGCGATAATCAGATAATTTGTGCAGAGTGTTGATGTCGTCCAACAGTTCAAAATCGGGCGCGGGGATTCCAGCTGAAAGAGGCATAAGATGATCTCCTTGTTGTTAAACGGGGTATTTAACCAGATCCATATATTTCGGTACGACGCAATGGGAATTCAGCTCTTCCTTTTGGAAGGCGCAGTGACCAGTTACTTCTTAAACAAGGTGGGCTGAGTTAAATTCTCAGGGCGCAAAACCTCATCCAATTGTTCCCTGGTCAGCAAACCGCGTGCCAGCACAATTTCCGCGACGCCCTTCCCGGTGGCGTGCGCTTCTTTTGCAACGGCAGTGGCATGCTCATATCCGATCAGCGGATTCAGCGCAGTGACAATTCCAATGGATTGATTTAGCAAGGCTGTCAGATGATCGCGGTTGGCGGTAATGCCCCTTACGCAGCGTTCCGCCAGGGTTACACATCCCTGGCGCAGATAAACGAGGCTATCAAACAGGCTGCGCGCGATGATAGGTTCAAAGGCGTTCAACTGCAACTGCCCGGCTTCTGCTGCGAAGGATACGGTCACATCATTACCGATCACCATAAAAGCGATTTGGTTGACCACTTCAGGTATAACAGGATTTACCTTCCCGGGCATGATGCTTGATCCAGCCTGAACTGCGGGCAGGTTGATCTCGCCCAACCCCGTCCGAGGTCCAGAGGAAAGCAGGCGCAGGTCGTTGCAGACCTTTGAGAGCTTGACTGCCACACGTTTTAACACGCCAGAGAGCTGCACAAATGCGCCAGCATCCTGCGTGGCTTCCACTAAATTTCCTGCGGTGATATACGATATGCCTGTGACCTCGCTTAAGTGTTTGCATGCCATGGCAGCGTAATCGGGGTGGGCGTTGATCCCCGTTCCAATGGCGGTTGCGCCGAGATTCATTTCCTGGATCAATAAAGCAGCTTCGCGCAGTCTTTGCTGATCCTCCTCGAGCATCACGGCATAGGTACTAAACTCCTGACCAAGCGTCATCGGCACGGCGTCCTGCAACTGTGTTCGTCCCATTTTCAAGACGTCCTTGAATTCCTCGGCTTTTTCTGCGAAGGCCAACCGCAGCACTTCCATTCCCGCAATGAGTTCGTCAATTTTGAAGCGTAACGCCACCTTGACCGCTGTTGGATAGACATCATTTGTACTTTGACTCATGTTAACGTCTTCGAGTGGATGCAGTTTCCTATAATCACCGCGTTCATGGCCGAGTAATTCCAAGGCGCGATTGGCGATCACTTCATTGGCATTCATATTCGTTGAAGTTCCCGCACCACCCTGAATCACATCTACAACGAACTGGTCGTTCATTTTTCCGTCAATGATCTCTTTGCAGGCAGTTACGATGGCATTTGTTTTCGGATCATCCAGTAATCCCAATTCGTGATTTGCCAGTGCACAAGCCTGCTTCACACACGCCAGCGCCTTGATCAAGTTTGAGTACGTGCTAATCGGTATTCTGCTGATCGGGAAGTTTTCCAGCGCCCGCAAAGTGTGCACACCGTAATATGCATCCGCAGGCACTTCACGTTCGCCCAGCAGGTCATGTTCCATTCTTGTATTCATGTTTGCTCCGTATTTCTTTTAGGTTGTATAAGGTTATATGCTATGATTAGCGGGTAATTCAGACAGGTTGACAGGTAATAAAACACGTGGACAAGCCGGACAATCCCTGGTAATTGTATCATTTTGAGATTCATCTTCATGCTTTATTTCCCACCCTTCATTGCTTGTCTTCGGAGTTTTAATGCGCCTTAAAGCAGATCTAACTCTTCTCATCGTTACCATCATCTGGGGCTCCGCATTTGTGGCACAGCGAGTCGCAGGTCAAATGGGGAGCGTATACCTTTTCAACGCCGCGCGTTACCTGCTCGCCGCTCTTGCGGTTCTTCCGCTCGCCCTGCGTGTTGGTAAGATCCCTGCTTCCTCGCCCAAGATCCCTTTGGACCAATACAAATGGATGTTGATCGCAGGCTTCCTTCTTTTTATGGGGAGCGCGCTTCAACAGGTGGGTGTGGTCTACACTACGGCAGGGAATGCAGGTTTTATCACCGGGTTGTACGCAGTGTTGGTTCCAATTGCCTTGTTTGTTGTCTGGCGTGAGAAGCCGCATTGGGTATCCATTGTGGCAGTTGGGTTGGCCGGGGTGGGAGCATTCCTCCTGTCGACCGGCGGCAGGTTTGAGGTCAGGGCAGGAGACATACTAGTATTGATCAGTACATTATTCTGGACATTTCACGTCATTGTGCTGGGCAAGTACGCATCCCGGTTTGAAGCCATGACTTTTTCTGTGGGACAACTTTTCATTTGCGGCATCTTGAATTTTGTACTGGGTATATTTGTCGAACCTTTTCCGCCGTTTGACTGGGCACTGATCGGTGCGATTGCCTACACCGCATTTTTCTCACTGGCTCTGGCGTACACTTTACAGATCTGGGCGCAGCGGCATACCCCACCTACCGACGCCGCCCTGCTTTTAAGCCTCGAATCTGTTTTTGCGGTCTTGTCTGGCTGGTTCTTTCTGGATGAAAGGCTTGCCCTAATTCAAGTCGCCGGATGTGTGTTGATTTTCATTGCGGTCTTACTCTCCCAATTCAAGGAATGGACTTCGGGAAGGATGGACCACGATCATCTTGTGGAGGGACGATAATTTTATGGGAATAGAATCGAGTTTGATCGAAGACCTGGATTTGTCTTTTCATCCACTGACGCAAAAACTCTGGCGCGACTTTGAACTGCTTTTTGGAAGGAATGGCGCGTGTGGTGGCTGCTGGTGCATGTATTGGAAATTACGCGGAAAGGATTTCAGCGAGAATACAGGCAATACCACGCGCCAAATGCAAAAAGCCATTGTTGATTCGAAAGTTATCCCTGGTCTGTTGGCATATTCAAACGGTTACCCTGTTGGATGGGTTGCTGTTGAGCCGCGCAGTGTTTATCCCAAACTGGCACATTCGCGCAACCTTAAGCCGGTTGACAACCAGGAAGTATGGTCAATTACCTGTTTCTTTGTAGAAAAGAAACATCGCCACAAAGGTATTACCGTTGAATTGTTAAAAGCAGCCGTGGATCATGTAAAGGCTCAGGGTGGAAAAATTGTGGAAGGATATCCCGTGGAAACGAAAAAGAGTCAACCTGACCCGTTTATGTACACTGGTACGGCTTCCGCATTTAAGCGGGCGGGCTTTAAGGAGGTTGCCCGTTATTCGCCCACACGTCCCATTTTTCGTTTTGTTGTACCTTCTTTTCCCCAGACAGGATCGGAAGACGTGTTGGACTTGTCGAAGTGTGAGGCTGTGTGACTTTTCGCCCTCCGTCAAAATCACTTACCCCTCGCGATTATCAATTCATCGCGCTGGTTACCCTTGTTTTTCTTGCGGTCTGTGCCGCGCTCATTTATGCCAATCTCACACTGAAAGGCGGCGGCGATTTTTTTGTTCACTGGGTCGGTGCTCGCGCATTTCTGTTTGACAAGATTGATCCCTATAGCGGAGAAGTCGCGGCTCGTGTGCAACAACTTGTATACCCCGACCTGGCTGTGGCAGGGGATGAACCCTATATTTTAGACACACCCTTTCAGATCCTTCCGTTCTACTATCCCTTCTCACTTTTTTCTGATCCGATCGCTGCCCGTGCCATATTTACGTTGATCCTTGAACTGTCATTGTTTGCACTTGCCGTTCTCAGCCTGCTCCTGACAGAGTGGGAATCCCCGCGAATTTTTGCCATCCTTTTTATTTTCCTTGCCATATTCAATTTTTATACATTTCAGGCAATTCACGAAGCCAATCCGGTTTTGATTCTGGGTTTCTTATACATCGGCATTCTTTATGCTTATCGTGCCGAAATGGATGAACTTGCGGGGGCATTAATGGCATTTTCTTTTTGCTGTTGGGAAGTGGGTGTGCCGTTCTTGTTTCTTGTTTTTTGGCGCGTTTACCATGAAAAACGGACACGCATCTTTTCAGGTTTTTTCATGGTAAGTTTTGTCCTGTTCTTCGTTTCGTTCCTTTCCTATCCGAACTGGCTCATCCCATTTATGCGTGCCACGGTTAACAACCTGCGGGCGGATTTTGGATTTAACATCCATACCATTCTTATTGATTTCTTTCCCATACAAGGCAAAGCCCTTGGTTGGATTCTAACCTTCGGGCTCGTGGCAGCCTTGGGCTACGAGTGGAATGCTGTTCGTAACGGAGACTTCCGCCGCTTTTACTGGACTTCCTGCCTCTCGCTTGCGGTTGCACCCTTACTTGGTTTCCGCACAGAGATGGAACATCTTGCCGTGCTGATCATTCCACTTGCCCTTATCTTTGCCATTGCCCACGACCGCTGGAAAAGACCTGGCAACGGACTGACCATTCTGCTCATGCTGGTCATTTTCATCCCCCCCTGGATACTTTATCTATTTGCCGCCAATCGCTTTGGAATAATTGCTTACGAGTTGATCTTTCTTTTCCTTCCCCTTTCGACCCTCATTGGCTTATACTGGATTCGCTGGTGGGCAATCCGCCCCCCGCGCATACTAAGCGACTTTGCTCCCCGTCCTTAATCTCTATGCTGAGTGGAATTACTTGAGCTCTGCGGAGAAGTCGCAGGACATCCCTGTTTCTTCATACTTAAATCCCTCCTCCCCATGCCCTTCCGCACCCATCTTTACCTATTTCTCTTTGGCCTTGCCGTTACTGTTTTTATCGCGCAATTTCAGTCCATTCCAGGCTATCTGGACTCGGATTATTACTTTGGGGGTGGAATTCAACTGGCAACAGGTAAAGGCTTTACTGAACCATACCTCTGGAATTACCTGGATAATACAACATCGCTCCCACATCCATCCCACAGCTATTGGATGCCGCTTGCTTCCATTGTTTCTGCATTAGGCATGTGGCTTACAGGTTCGGCTACCTATGGGGCAGCAAGATTATTTTTTCTCCTGATCGCAGCCCTCATCCCCCCGTTAACCGCAGCATTAGCTTACACGTTTTCCCAAAGACGCGATCTTGCCATTGCCTCAGGGCTGCTGGCCATCTTCTCGGTCTACCATGCGCCCTTTGTAGGCGTGACAGACAACTTCAGCCTTTTCATGCTATTGGGCGGGCTATATTTTATTTTTGCCACCCAACTCATTCAGGATCCGACGCGTACCCGCAACTGGTTATTTCTTGGCTTGCTTGCCGGCTTAATGACCCTCTCCAGGAGTGACGGACTTCTCTGGCTGGCTCTCACATTTCTCTTTGCTGCCCGCTCCATGGTCCACATCCCACGCTCCATGCCGCAGGCACTTGCCACCCTTAATCCTTCAGCTATCATGCTTGCACTTCTCGGTTTCCTCCTGGTCATGTCTCCGTGGTATGCACGTAATTTGAGTGTTTATGGGTCTCTAATGGCTCCTGGAGGAAGTCGTGCACTCTGGCTCGCAAACTACGACCAGATATTTATTTACCCTCCTACAGAACTTACAAAAGAATCATTTCTTGCTCTTGGCTGGGATCATATCATTGCCGACAGAATGTGGGCTTTAAGTAATAACCTTCAAAGCGGATTCGCGGCACATGGTGGAATTATATTATTTCCTTTTATTGTCGCGGGAATCATATATTATTGGAAGGATGAGCGTGTCAAACTTGTCAGTCTTGCATGGCTGATCCTTTTCTTTGTAATGACCTTTATCTTTCCTTTTGCAGGCGCACGCGGCGCATTCTTCCATGCAGGTGCAGCACTGCAGCCGATGTGGTGGTCACTTGCGCCGTTGGGACTTGAGTCTATTTTGATATCCCTGCGAAAAC
The DNA here is from genome assembly GCA_020047815.1 of Anaerolinea sp. Lineage (GTDB taxonomy): Bacteria > Chloroflexota > Anaerolineae > Anaerolineales > Villigracilaceae > Villigracilis. The sequence continues at coordinate 31,072 of JAIFNG010000062.1, read as the reverse complement.
GAGGAATTGGTAATGATAACAATCGGGTGGTATTTCGCAGTGCCCTCATTATGGTTGCCATGATCCTTACGGTCTATGTTGTCCACCTCCGATTGTTCACACTGGGATGGGGCGAAGGTGAGGACGTGGATTATCCTGTCATTGAGCAAGTCTTGATTAAGAATGGGATCGAAGACGGAGATATTGTCATTGTCCGCAACGCGCCTGGATATTATCTTGCAACGGGACGCTCTGCAATTTCAATTCCATATGGCGGCGAGCAAGCCATACTTAAGGCCGCTGAGCAATTCAATGCAGATTATCTTGTGCTTGAAGCTGAAGCCGTGCTTGATCCAATCAAGGATTTGTTTGAAAATCCTGAAAATAGCAATATATTTATATATTTGGGTGAACTTGATGGCACGCGAATCTACAAACTTGAGCTCGAGTAAACTTCCGCTCCGTGACCTTTTTATTCTCGCCGCGGCAGTCATTGTGATCGCAGCGATTTATTTGATCGCGAGTAAGGTGACCTATGGCATTGGCTTTCCCCTGGATGATTCGTGGATACACCAAACCTATGCCCGCAACCTGGCTTTGCATGGGGAGTGGGCATTTCGTCCTGGTATTCCCTCTGCAGGTTCCACCGCGCCGCTCTGGTCTGCGTTGCTCGCCTTTGGCTTTCTCTTCCGCCTGTCGCCATATATCTGGACATATTTAGTCGGCATGATCACGCTTTTTACATTGGCAATCCTCTGTGAATGGGCAGTCCGCAAACTCGTTGATTCTTATCGTCCGTACTTTCCCTGGGTTGGAATTTTTATTGCCTTTGAATGGCACTTTGCATGGGCGGCGATGTCGGGCATGGAGACTTTGCTTCACGGATTGATCGTAACAACTGTTCTTGTTTTGTTGATGACGAATTCGCAACGCTACGCGACCCTCGGTTTGTTGACCGGACTGGCGGTTTGGGTGCGTCCCGACGGTTTAACTTTGCTCGCTCCTGTTCTGATGACGATCCTGCTCAACGGACGGGATGTACGCTCTCGCCTAACCCAGGTTTTACGCTATCTCATTGGCTTCGGCTCTCTTTTTTTCTTTTACTTGTTGTTCAACCTTGCCATCGGCGGTACGCCCATGCCGAATACTTTTTATGCCAAGCAGGCAGAATATGCCTCGTGGCAAACTATTCCCCTCTTCACGCGTCTGGGACAAATGTTTTTACAATTGCTGGTGGGTCCCAGTCTTGTATTAATTCCAGGCGTCCTTGGCTGGTTGGTGAAATCGATTACCCGGAAAATGTGGGGCAGTTTCGCTGCCTTTTGTTGGAGTGCAGGATATTTTATCCTCTATGTTTCCCGCCTGCCTGTTTATCAACACGGACGTTACATCATGCCTGCCATGCCCATCTTCTTTTTGCTTGGTGTGCTGGCTTTTGCTGATTTCGACAAAGGGAAAATGTTTGGGCGTTATCATTGGGTCGGCCAAACGATGTGGCGGGCAAGCATTGTCATGCTGACCCTTGCCTTTATCTTCCTTGGAGCCCGCTCCTATGTAAAAGATGTGGCTGTCATCGAAAGCGAAATGGTCGTCACTGCCAAATGGGCGGCGGTCAACCTTCCACCGGGAGCCTTGATCGGCGCTCATGATATTGGAGCATTAGGTTACTTTGACGATCATAAATTGATCGATCTCGCAGGCTTGATCTCACCTGAAGTTATTCCATTTATTCGGGACGAGGCGCAGCTTGCAGATTTCCTTGATCGCAGTGGTGCAGATTACCTGATTGCCTTCCCTGATTTTTATCCGTTGTTGACTGAAAATCCCGAGATCGTATTTGAGACAGAGAGCGCCATCACTCAGACATTTGATCAGGAAAACATGGTTGTCTATCTGTGGGAAACCCCATAATGGGTTAAAATACAACTATTGAGAACCAACCGACCAAAGAGAGAATAGGCTTGGGATGAACCAGATTACCCTAGTAATAGTTGATGATCATCCATTATTTCGTCAGGGGGTAGTGGATGCCTTATCATTGGAACCTGATATGCGTATTATTGCCCAATGTGCAGATGGGGATGATGCACTTGAGGTGATTCGTGCCCAAAAGCCGACCATCGCGGTGCTGGATGTAAACCTCCCGGGCATGAACGGCCAGCAGATCACTCATCAAGTAACTCAAGACAGATTGCCCACGCGAATTATCCTGATGACGGGCTATGACGATGTGGAACAGGCTATTCATGCGGCACTCGCCGGCGCGTATGGATATTGTTCAAAGGATATTGAGCCGCAAAATCTTTCCCGGATTATTCGCGAAGTTGCCGAAGGCAAATACGTTTTTGATCATAATGTTTTTACACAGCGCGAACTTGAACTTTGGGTCGAAGACAGGATCGAGGGTGCACGCCGTTCATACAGCGAACCAGGCACTCCATTCCATCCATTATCTGAACGTGAAATGGAAGTGCTTTCCTGTGTCGTGCGTGGCATGAGTAACAAGGAAATTGCCACCCTGCTGGGTATAAGCCACCAGACTGTTAAGAATCATGTCACTGCCATATTACGTAAATTTGGTGTGGAAGATCGAACTCAGGCAGTGGTTTATGCCTTGAAGCGCGGGTGGGTGACGCTAAAAGATGCTGATATTCACCCTCAGGAGTGATGATATGACTGACAACGAAATCATGGATTATCAAACTGAGTTGGAGGAGACACAACGCGCGTTACATGAAGTGACGTTGATGATCGAACAAAGCCAGGGAGAACTTGGCAAGATTACACAGCGAAGCACTGCGATCACCTCACATCTCCAGCAGACACAAAAACAAGGTACAACGGTTGAAGACCTCAAGATGTCCTATGAATCCGCTTTGGAAGTTCAACAGCGGCTTTTTGTGATGCGTGGTCAACTGGAAAAACTCCAAAACGACAAGGATCATCTTTATAAATATCAGGGGATTTTGGAGAAAATAATATCCGGTAGCGTGGATGGAGCTGCGGCGAATGCTTCTGCTGCCGCTACAAACGTTAAAAGTCAAATGGCAGGGATTGAGATGATCGTAAACGCACAGGAAGCAGAGCGTCAACGGTTGTCACGCCAGATGCATGACGGCCCTGCCCAGGCATTATCAAATTTTATTCTGCAAACCGAAATCGCCATGCGTCTCTTGGATGTGGACCCGGTCCAGGCAAAGGATGAGTTGGGGAATTTGAAGGCATCTGCACTGGTCACTTTCCAAAAGGTTCGTAATTTTATTTTTGACCTGCGCCCCATGATGCTGGATGATCTCGGGCTGGTCCCGACAATGCGGAAGTATGTTGAATTATTTAAAGAACAGTCAGGATTGGATGTGAATGTGACGATCACAGGATCAGAACGCCGACTTGAGCCATATTTGGAAGTTATGATTTTCCGTGCTGTACAGGAATTGCTGGGAAATGCTTCACGTCACGGACAGGCAAGCTTGGTCAAGGTTCAAGTTGATCTTGGTAATGACCTTATTCGTGTAAATGTTGATGATAATGGAAAGGGATTTGCTCCTGAAACGCTAAAAGATTCCTCCAATTTGGGTTTAAAACTTATCCGTGAGCGTGTTGAAATATTGGGTGGAAAATTTGATATTGACAGCTCCGCTGGTTCTGGAGCGCGAATTTCCTTTTCTGTTCCTTCAAAAATGTAGTCTTATTCTTCCTGCAAGGGTATAGTTTCAGCCGCCTAACAATATTGTAGGCGGCCGGATTTTTTAATACTTGTTTTATATGGTTGGATAAATGTATAATTGGTGTGTAGTTTTGTGTGTCATTGAATAATTGTTTTCCATTTTTTACCCGAAAGGAGGTGAAATTGATGATATTTTCGCAAAAGGGTCAGGGGTTGGTGGAGTATGCTTTAATTTTGGTTTTGGTTGCTATCGTTGTTATTGTTGCTCTGCTGATGCTTGGCCCGGTGATCGGTAATACGTTTAGTTTGATTAATTCAAGTGTGTCTAGTCTTTGATTCGTGAAGGCATAAATGAGACCATATTGATTGCAATAGGTCTCATTTATGTTATTATCCTGTACTGTACGGCTCTGCGTTGTGTGTTAGTACTTGTTGCAAGCCACGCCCCCATTTTTTTTCAGCCATGGGAATCTTCTCTGGTGAGGTTTCCAAATTCTCCTTCACCCCTTCCCTCTGCCAATATCCGCCGAATAGGTACTGGTGCTCCGGCATGACCTTTGCTTCAAGTCCGGCACATTTGTAAATCACTTCTTACGTAGTTTCACCTTATCTGGGAGGCCGCCTGGTTTTTCTTTTCCTTATAGCTTCACCAGAAACAAGCAAGGCGAATAATTGTCCGAGCATCCTGCTCCTCCCTTGTTTGCGTCGATCTGTAGGTTCATGAGGGTGGCTGAATAAGCTGTTCAGATTAATGATTTTTCCTGTTCTGCCCTCTTTTTTACATTTGTTATGAACTTTATGTATGTTGTGAAAAAACAATCGGAAAAGTCTTTTTTCTTACCAGTTCTACTTTCGAGGAAGCCCTGCTATCGCCTTTGATTGCTGATTATGTTTTTGTCATTTTTCTTGTATAATGAATGTGTTATAAAAACTCTATTTCCAGAGTGTGAAAAGAGGAGAGTCTTATGCGTCGTGGTCGAATCCTAATCTTTGTTATCCTGATCATCATTATTGCTGCGGTGGTCGCGTTTGTAGCTTATAACACGTATATGAAACCGGCAGAAGTGGTTACGCCGGCTTATGTTGAGGTGTATATTGCAGGGCAACCGATTCCGCAGGGGGGAACGATTACAGCAGACCTGCTTGCGACCATACAAATCGTCCAGGGACAAAACCTTGATGTAATGTATACCATTGATGAGCAGCCTTTGCTGGTGGGGAAGGTCGCAAAACTCCCGCTTGAGCAGGGCGTTGTAATTACACAGGCAATGATCGGCGATACCACATCATCGGTTACGATCCCGGGACCGACATGGGCTGCTTTGATCCCACCTGGTATGACAGCCATGTCCATTCCTGCCAACCGTTTTTCCTTATCTGGTTATGCAATTACAGATGGTGCGCATGTAAATCTCAATGCTTGTTTCCTTTTTGTCGATGTGGATCCAACATTCCAGACCATGCTTCCCAATTTAACCGCATCTTTGACCGGGACAGGCTTTCTCCCTGAAAGCACCATACCAGTTCTTTCGCTTGGTGTTGGCGCGCAGGGCAGCCCGCAAGGAAGGTTGGAGTTGGACCCATCTCTCCAACAGCCATATTTATTACTGCCCTCAGAAGCACAGCGGCCGCGTATGGTTTGTCAGACAATGCTGCAGGATGTGGTTGTTATGAAACTGGGTAATTTCTCGCGCGATAAAGGAGCGACGGTAGACACGCCTTCCGTTCCCCCCACAGACGCAGAGGGGAATCCAGTACCAGCCGCAGCACCGGATATTGTTACCCTGGTGGTTACTCCACAGGATTCGATCACATTGACATACCTGCTCAATATACAACAATTGGATGCAGCCGGCACCGTTGCCAATAACAGGACGCAGACCCGGCTTTCCATGACGTTGCGCAATCCAAATGATCAGGCTCGCCAGGCAACGGAGTCTGCTACTTTGCAATTCCTGCTTAGTCAATACAATATTCCTGTTCCCGCAAAACTTCCTTACGCATTGCAACCGGCGCTTCCATATTTATTACCCCCCAGTGAGACCATTGTGACGCCGTAGTAATGGTTTGTTTCGGTTGTCCGGTTTAAAAAAAGAGCGCCTTCGGGACCCTGCCAAATGATGTGCTGCATGGCAAGGAACATTAGACTTACATTTTCAGAATAACGGAAGCACTTATATGGCTGTAGAAAAAGTTCGCATACTCGTCGTGGATGATATTGCTGAAACACGGGAGAACATTCGCAAATTACTACAATTTGAATCCGATGTTGATGTTGTTGGCACGGCACGTTCCGGCAAGGAAGGCATCCAGCTTGCACAGGAGCTTGACCCTGATGTTGTGCTGATGGACATCAACATGCCGGATATTGACGGTATTACAGCCACGGATGTAATTCGAAAAAAATCCCCCTATATTCAGGTGGTGATTTTATCTGTGCAGAGCGACCAGAATTACATGCGAAAGGCAATGCTTGCGGGTGCGCGAGACTTTTTGACCAAGCCGCCCCTGGGTGATGAGTTAATATCAGCGATTCGACGTGCCGGGGAAATGGCGCATGCCGAGCGAGCCAAGGGAGCGCAACAACATCTTGCAGCCGTTTCCGCAGCGGGCTCATCAAATGCGGCGGCAAATTTTGCCGTCACAAAAGGTAAAGTGATAACCATCTATAGCCCGAAAGGGGGGACAGGATGTACGACGCTCGCGGTGAATCTGGCGATTGCATTAAATAATGAAGACACTCGTACCGCGCTCGTGGATGCTAATTTACAGTTTGGCGATGTGGCGATTTTTGTCAACGAGCAGGGCAAGAATACAATCCTTGAACTGGCTCCGCGTGTTGATGAACTTGAACCGGATGTGGTTGAAGAGATATTAATTAATCATACCGCCTCTGGTTTGCGAATTCTTGCTGCACCGCAACGCCCTGAGATGGCAGACAAGATCTCAACGGACCAATTTACCAAAGTGGTGCAATATTTGCAAAAGATGTATGCATATATTGTAGTTGACACTTCGCATATTCTTTCGGATATGGTTTTGTCCATGTTTGATATAAGCGATGTGATCGTGCTGGCTACCACACAGGAAATTCCGTCCATTAAGAATGCACGATTATTCCTTGATCTTCTGCAAACCATGGGTGTTGCCAAAGACCGGGTTGTCTTTGTAATGAATCGTTATGATAAGCGTATTGGTATTACGCCGGAGAGAGTAAGTGAAAGCCTCAAACATGAAATATCTGTTACGATACCGCTCGACGAGAAGGTTGTGATCACGTCTGTTAATCGTGGCGTGCCTTTTATGTTGGATAACAAAGCACAACCTGTGGGAAGGGGAATCCTTTCATTGGCTGAGGCGGTCCGGGCGCGCTTGACTACTTTGGAATCTGAAAGTCAGGTATCTGGTAAGCGCTAAGGAGATTTATTATGTCATTGCTTCGACGTATTGAACAGAGTCAAGGTGGAGGTCAACAGGAGGGCACCGCGTCTTCCTCCCCTTCCTCAAAGCAACTGGGTGGTGCAGGTTCATCTGGTTCAGGAGGCGACAGCTCCCGACTTTCGTCATTGCAAGCCAGGCGGGTCAGCGCTCCGATCACATCTCCGCAAGCCGGTTCCTATTTTGATTTAAAGACCAGGGTTCAGAATAAACTGCTTGCTGAAATTGATCCATCCATGGATGCCACTAAAACGGATGAAGTTCGCCGCACGATCCAGGATTTATTTGAACAAATTCTTACGGAAGAGAATATTGTTCTTTCCAGACCTGAACGCGCGCGCTTGTTTGAACAGATCGCCGCAGAAATTCTGGGTTTGGGACCGTTGCAGGCGCTATTGGAAGATGATACGATCACTGAAATCATGGTGAACGGCCCGAAGAATATCTATATCGAACGCAAAGGCAAGCTGCACCGTGTCCCGATTACTTTTGAAAGTAATGACCATGTGATGCGTATTATTGATCGCATTGTTGCTCCACTGGGGCGCCGTATTGACGAGTCCAGCCCGTACGTGGACGCCCGTTTGCAGGATGGTTCCCGTGTAAATGCGGTCATTCCCCCCATTTCACTGGTCGGTCCGATTTTGACCATTCGTAAATTTTCAAAGAATCCAATTTCAATTGAGCAAATGATCCAGTTTGGCTCAATTACAAATGAGGCAGTGCAATTCCTGAAGGCATGTGTGGAAGCCCGCTTGAATATTGTCATCTCTGGTGGTACTGGTTCAGGAAAGACCACCCTTTTAAATGTGCTCTCTGGTTTCATTCCTGATGATGAGCGAATTATTACAATAGAAAATGCCGCTGAATTGCAGTTGCGTCAGGAACATGTGGTTACGCTCGAATCCCGCCCGCCAAATATTGAAGGACGCGGCGAAGTTTCCATTCGTGACCTGGTCATGAATTCACTGCGTATGCGCCCTGAACGCATCATTGTAGGGGAGTGCCGCGGCGGCGAAACTCTTGACATGTTGCAGGCGATGAATACAGGTCATGATGGGTCGATGACCACGGCACATGCCAATTCTCCGCGCGATGCAATCTCGCGTATTGAGACCATGTGTCTGATGGCGGGCATGGACCTGCCAGTCAGAGCTATTCGTGAGCAGATTGCAGGCGCAGTGGATGTGATCTGCCAACAGGCGCGCATGCGTGACGGCAGCCGTAAAGTTACCACCATCACAGAAATTAGCGGCATGGAAGGCGACGTGATCACGATGACCGATATTTTTGTGTTTGAGCAAACCGGCACGGAAAACGGCAGGATCATTGGACGTACGCGTCCCACCGGACTGCGTCCGAAGTTCATGGAGAAGATCGAAATGGCAGGAATTCAATTGCCGCCCTCCATCTTTGGCATTGGCGAACGCCGGCGTTATTAAGGTTATATCCTTATTTTGGAAAATTAGACATGATGACCACGATTATTATCATTGGCGGTATTTTATTGATCATTTTATTGATCATTGGTGTTGTTGTCTCATCGAACAGTGAGCGTGTCCTTGTTGAAAAACGCCTTTCTCAATACCTTGATGAAGATGACAAACACAGCGCCACCCGCCAGGCTCAAAACTCTCTAATTGTGGATTGGGTGTCCAAGCGGGTGGAAAAGACATCCTTTGGCGACCGAATCGCGCGCAGCCTTGCCCGTGCAGACATGAAATTTAAGGTGGGAGAGTATTTTGTTTTAATCGCGGTCACTGTCCTGGTCGGCGGTCTTATTGCATGGTTTCTGGGAAACCAGCATCCGATCTCCGCCTCCATCGGGGCAATTGCGGGCGCATTTGCGCCCGGGATGTATGTCAAGTCACAACAAAAGAAACGCCTTCAAAAATTCAATGATCAATTGTCTGATATGTTGAACCTGATGGTTAATGGTTTGCGCGCAGGGTATTCGACAATGCAGGCGATGGAGGCGATCAGCAAGGAATTGCCATCACCGATCTGTGACGAATTCCGACGTGTGATTCAGGAAATGCAGATTGGTATTTCAATGGAAACTGCGCTGGATAATCTGCTTCGTCGCATTCCAAGCGAAGACCTTGACTTTGTCATCACTGCCATTAACGTTCAACGCGAGGTCGGCGGCAATCTTTCAGAGATTTTAGATAACATCTCATTTACCATCCGTGAGCGCGTTCGCATCAAGGGCGAGGTGCGTGTGTTGACATCGCAGGTGCGCACATCTGGAAGCGTACTTTCCATGATCCCATTTTTCCTTGTTCTTGTTTTGTGGTTCCTTAATCAAGATTACTTAATGTCTATTACGGAAGGTGGACCGATCATTACTGCCGCGATTATTTGTGTGGTTCTTGGCCTGATCTTTACAAGTTACTTTATCATGATGAAGATAGCGGATATTGAGGTGTAGCATGGAAGGAAGCACTATTATTGGGATTATAGTTGGTGTATTGATCGTGGGCGGTCTTGTGGCGCTTGTTGCTTTAGGCTTCCGTTATTCCCGTTTGAAACAGGAGGAGGATATTGATCCTGTTATGGCTCGTCTGGCTGAAGCGACTCAGCGTGGAGAGGCAGTTTCTCTTGAACAAATGGAACTGCAACAGCCTTTTGCAGAACGGGTGCTCATTCCGATCATAGAAAAGGTCGGCGAAATATCAACACGATTTACACCCCAAAAACTTCTGCAGGAGACCACACTGAAGCTGGAGTTGGCTGGAAACCCCGGTCGCATTGACGCTGCCACCTTTTTGGCAACTCGTTTTGTGGGTGCGGCTGTTTTTGGCGGCGGCTTACTGTTGATCTCCCTTCTGTCCGCCACAAAATGGCCGCTTGGAAGGACCGTATTTATTGTAGGATTGTTTACCGTCATTGGCTTTTTCTTTCCGCAATTATGGCTGCAGAGCCGGATCAACAGCCGCCAAAATGAGGTGCGTAAAGCGCTGCCTGATGCACTTGACCTATTGACCATTTGCGTTGAGGCGGGATTGGGTTTTGATGCGGCAATGTCGAAAGTAGCTGAAAAATGGGAAAATGAACTCTCTGTCATGTTTGGGCGTACCATCCGTGAAGTTCAGTTGGGGAAAACGCAGCGTGAAGCATTGCGTGATATGGCTGACCGGCTTGGTTTGCCTGAATTGACAAGTTTTGTTGCTGCTGTGATCCAAAGCCAGATATTGGGGGTGAGTTTGGCGAAGGTGCTTCGGATCCAATCTGATCAACTGCGTATGAAGCGACGTCAATTTGCGGAGGAGCTGGCCCATAAAGCACCCGTGAAGATGATCATTCCCATGGCTTTGTTGACCTTCCCTTCCATTATGATTATTCTCATGGCGCCTGCTGCATTCCAGATTGCGGGCGCTTTTGGTCCCCTGCTTGGAGGTTAGTTACACAAAGAAAAAACGACTACCGCTTGTATGATATGAGAGAGGCGGAATTGAAAAAAATTTCATACGAATTATCCCGTTCGCTTCGGTGCATGCTTGATTTGCTTTTCCCGCCTGTTTGCGGAGGCTGTGGAAAGGTCGGTTTCCACTGGTGTGCAGATTGCCAGAAGCGTGTGCAGATTTTGAACGGTACTGTGTGCGAAGTATGCGGTCTTCCGCAGGATGTAAATGGGATTTGTGATGCCTGCATCCTGGATAGACCGCATTTTCGTGCTTTGCGTGCCTGGGCAGTTTATGAAGGCCCTGTCAAGCGGGCATTGCACAATTTGAAGTATTACCGCAACTTTTCCATGGGAGAGGCTCTCGCAGCTCATATGACTGATTTTGCGAAAGGCTTAAATTGGCCCCTGGACTTGGTGATTCCAATTCCGTTAGGACGGCAAAGAATGAAGGAACGGGGATATAATCAGGCTGGAATGATTGCAGAGCCGCTTGCAATGGCGTTGGATATTGAATTCGCACCAAAAGCTCTGATGCGTTGTAAAGAGACGCGTTCACAAGTGGGATTGTCAAAACAGGAACGCCAGAAAAATGTCTGCGAGGCGTTTCAGGCGGCCGGGGTGAGTGGGAAAACCATCCTTGTGTTGGATGATGTCTCGACAACCGGGTCAACCTTATCTTCCAGCGCTGAAGCACTGCTTTCAGCTGGAGCAAAAGATGTATATGCGTTAACAGCCGCGCGCGCGTTGCCTCATCATGGTTTGAAGCAAGTGTGAGCGTTTTGTGTCCATATTTTTTCATCCCCAAAAGGAGGACGTATGTCCAACAAAGTGGAAGTTCAGACACGCAACATTCGTTTGACCGAAAAGATCGAAGACTATGTTAATAAAAAAGCAGGTAATCTCGACCATTACCTGCCAGCAGTGGAAGAAGCACGAGTGGAACTGGCGCACTATAAAGCTGCGCGCAGCACCACAGATCGTAATGTTGTTCAAATTACAGTATATGGCAAGGGATTTACACTTCGCACAGAAGAACGCGCAGAAGAGGCCCTGGCCGCATTTGATCTTGCACTTGACAACATGCAGCGTCAGATCGAACGATACAAGGGCAAGCACCAGCATGGGCGCGGTGACGGGCGCTCTGCTGCCGAAGCCGCCGAACCGATTTTTGACGATGAGACGGGTGAACTTTCCCCGCTTGTGGCGCGTAAAAAGAAATTTGTCCTATATCCGATGGATGAAGAGGAGGCTGTGATACAAATGCGGAATCTGGGACACGATAACTTCTTTATATTTTATAATGCGAAGACCAGCAAAATTAATGTGTTATACCGTCGTCGCAATGGAAGTTATGGGTTGATCGAGCCTGAACTCGGTTAATCGGCTAAGACACTTACTGACCTGACGGCTCTGCTGTCAGGTCAGTTTTATTTTTTGGAGCGAATATGGAATTTGATGATGAGAATGAAAAAGATGTAAAAGACGACAACATTGACGATGCCGCAATTGAAGAGGCTATTTTTCGCATTTTAAAAGGGGTTGGCGAAGACCCACAGCGCGAAGGTTTGCAGTTTACACCTCGCCGCGTGGCGCGTATGTATCACGAATTATTGGGCGGGTACACCATGGACCCGACTGCCGTTATCAACGGCGCTCTTTTTGATGTGAAATATGATGAAATGGTAATTGTGCGCGATATTGAGTTTTACAGCATGTGTGAACATCACATGCTGCCATTCATTGGCCGGGCGCATGTGGCATATATTCCAAATGGCAAGGTGCTGGGTCTTTCCAAGATCCCGCGCATTGTGGATATGTATGCGCGCCGCTTGCAGGTGCAAGAGCGTATGACACGTCAGATCGCTGATTTTTTGCGAGACCTGCTCAAGCCGCAGGGTGTGGCAGTTGTGGTTGAAGCGATGCACCTGTGTTCGATGATGCGTGGTGTGAAAAAGCATGATGCGCGTATGACCACCTCTGCCATGCATGGCGCATTCCGCGCGAATCTGGCTTCACGCCAGGAATTTCTGGCGAATATATCACGTGGCGCGGCTCCTCTCCAAATTTAGCCACAGATCGTTATCCCCGTGTTCGTTCGACTTCAACAGCCACTGAATCGGATTCTGGAACAGCTCCTGGCTTATCCACCCGCAGTATCACTTTAATCACCTTCGGCTCTTGCAGGCAGATTGCTGCAAGGTCGTTTGCCAATGATTCCACCGTCATCCGTGCCGCGCTTTCTGCGTGGGCGCGGAGTTTTTTTGCCATGTCGCTGTAATTGACGCAATCGGAGATGTCGTCGCTTTGTGCGACGGAATGTGTGTCGGTGAACATTATCGCATTGATGACGATCTCACGCGGGGTATTTCGCTCCCAATCGTGGATTCCGAGGATGCCGCGCACACGCAAGTTTGTGATGAAGATCTTATCCATCATTCTTCTTTCAACCGGTATTCGAATAAAACAAAAATTATCGCCAACGTAGCCCAGGCAATGATCTGCCCCTGCCGCAGACCATTGATTATCAATGTGCTGTCACCACGGAAAGCCTGGGTGAAGAGTTGCGCGGCGGCTGTCAGCCCGGCGTAGGTCAGGAAGAGAATACCCGGGCGTGGATTCTGTTTCTGAAACCAGACCCATCCGAAAATGAGCAGCGAAGCGGCAGTCTCATAGATTTGGGTCGGATGGCGGGTTGCATTCCACAGATCGATCCCCCAAATGACATTGGTTTCCATCCCAAAAGCGGTTCCAGCAGCGAGGTGACTTAATCCGATCCCGATGGAGAGAATTGAAAAATAGAGTGTGAGTGCATCGAGTGTATTCCAGAGAAGAAGTCCGTGCCTTTGGCCGTAGATCACGATGGTAATGATGGCTGCTGCCACTGCTCCGAACGGGTCGAAGATGTCGGGGTTGATGGAGAGGATGCCGGGAGGGTTCTTTATAAAGGCGGGGAGGTTTTGCAAAACGAACGATACCCGTCCGCCAATGACGAAGGCAATCAAGCCGTAGTAGGTGACGTTGTTAAGGTCATCCTTGCCTACCCCGTGACGTTCGGTGTGTTTTTCAGCAATGGTGAGCCCGATCCATGTGGCGAGCAAAAGCAGGATCATGTGGCGGGGCGGAGAGAACAGGTTGCGGAAGAGTGTGAGCATGTTATTGGAGGATTTGTTCGATCCGTGTGCGAAGCAGGGCTTCGGACATGGGGCCGCCGATGACAACTTCCTGAATGATGCCGGCGCGATTAATGAAATAAGTCGATGGCAATGACCGTAGTTGATATGCGGTGCCTACATTGCCAGTCTCTTCAAGCAGGACGGGGAAGGTGAGTCCATATTCTTGTATGAAGGGAGAGACATTGGCGGGGTCATCCTGATAGGTCATATTGACAGCGAGGACGACCAGACCCTGGTCTTTGTATTCCTGGTACATCTTTTCGATGGCGGGCATTTCGGCGCGGCAAGGCGGGCACCAGGTTGCCCAAAGATTTACAAGTACAGCATTGCCCTTGAGTTCTGATAGCCTGTACCCTTCGCCATCGGGAGTTTTGAGTGTGAAGTCTGGTGCGGTAAATCCTGCTTGAGGCGCGGAGGTGCCCGCCGTGGCGTTTGTAGTGTCTGCACTGATCGTGATCCATGCTGCGCCTGCAATCAGGATGAGGATATAAAAAATGATCCGTTGGTTTTTTTGCATGGGGCACAGTATACACGGAGACAGGTTAAAAGGGAGAAGGTTTGGCTGGTGGTAAACCAGGGATCATAAAAGATTCGGCGATTATGCATGGATGAAGGTAAAATATAGTTAGTTCAAATTAATCATTGATAATTGGTCCTTTCCCAACCCCATGCTTCTTACTGATTTAGCTTTTATTGGCATTACCCGTATTTCCGGACACAAGTCTTTCACTTATGCTGCTTTGGACCGTGATTTAAATCTTACAGCACTTGCTGATGGTGAATTGGATGATGTAATCGCTTTTATTGCCGGTCATGGTTCTGCGACGGTGGCGGTTGATGCGCCCATAGGAGTCAATCGCGGCTTGGTGCTTGAGATGACCAAAAGCAAGATGCTCACGCCACAAAAAAATCGTCGAACTGACTTGCGGTTGGTGGAATATGAATTGCGTGAACGCGGTATTGCGACAACGAAAACACCCGCAAGCGTGGAGCAATGTCCTGAATGGATGCAGGCGGGATTTGAGCTGTATCGCAGATTGGGGAAAATGGGCTTTCGGAAATATCCCGAAAAGGATTCCCCATACCTGGTTTTGGAAACCAATTCCCATGCATGTCATTGTGTGATGGCGGGACAGGTTCCCCTGGGGAGGCTTTCTTTGGAGGGACGCTTGCAAAGGCAGATCGTTTTATATGAGCATGGTCTCAACATCAAAGACCCGATGGATTTTTTTGAAGAGATCACACGCTATAAAATTTCCAAGGGTATTTTGCCGATGGAATTGTTATACCGGCCTGGTCAACTCGATGCTCTGGCTGTGGCATATACGGCATGGCTGGCGGTGAAAAAACAGGAGGGTGTTTTTGTGATCGGTGATATGAAAGAGGGAATGGTGGTTTTACCTGAAAGGGAATTAAAGAATAAGTATTTGTAATTAAACATCCGAAGTCGTTGGGACTTCGGATGTTTTTAGACCGCTGTTTGGTAAAATAGAACAATTCTTTTCCAATGAGGACAACTTATGTCAACTGACTTGCAAACCCGTTCGATCAATGCGCTTCGCTTTCTTTCTGCTGATGGCGTGCAAAAAGCCAATTCGGGACACCCCGGCCTGCCAATGGGGGCTGCTGCCATGGCTTACACCATTTGGACCCGCCACCTGCGGCATAATCCGCGTAACCCCAAATGGGCGGGGCGCGACCGCTTCATCCTTTCGGGTGGACATGGTTCGATGCTCCTGTATTCCCTTTTGCATCTGACAGGGTACGACCTGCCGCTTGATGAATTGAAAAATTTCCGCCAGTGGGGCAGCCTCACTCCGGGTCATCCCGAATATGGATTGACCCCTGGTGTGGAAATGACCACTGGTCCGCTTGGGCAAGGCTTTGCAACAGGCGTGGGTATGGCAATTGCTGCCTCACATCTTGCTGCGATTTTCAACCAGCCCGGACATGAGATCATTGATCCGTTCATTTATGCCATAGTTACTGACGGCGACCTGATGGAAGGGGTTACCTCTGAAGCCGCTTCATTGGCGGGGCACCTATCATTGGGACGTTTGATCTACCTCTACGATGACAACCGTATTTCGATTGATGGTTCAACCGATCTGGCATTCACTGAAGACCGCGCCGAACGCTTCCGCTCTTATGGCTGGCAAGTCCTGCTTGTGGACGATGGCAACGATGTGGAGGCAATGGACAAGATGATTCAGGAGGCGAAGTCTGACCCACGCCCCACCATTATCATGTGCCGAACCACCATTGGCTTTGGCGCGCCGAATCGACAGGGAACATCCAAAGCACATGGTGAACCACTGGGGGATGAGGAATTGAATGCCGCAAAGGATAATCTCGGCTGGCAGAAAGAGCCGCGTTTCTTCATTCCCGAAGATGTGTTGGAGTTTTATCGCAAAGCCGTTGATCACGGACGTGAACTTGAATACGATTGGAAAATGCGCTTTGATGCCTACAAACGAATCCATCCCGAATTGGGTGTGGACTTGCAGCGCCGCTTGAATGGTGAACTCCCCGAAGATTGGGCATCTGCTTTGCCTGTTTTCCCTGAAGATGCAAAAGGGATGGGAACCCGTGTGGCATCAGGTAAAGTGATCAATGCCCTGGCGCCCATACTACCAGAGTTGATCGGCGGCTCTGCGGACTTGGCTCCCTCGAACAATACAAAAATTGACGGCGTGCCTGCTTTCCAAAAGGATTCGTACCAGGGGCGCAATTTCCATTTTGGCGTACGTGAACATGCAATGGGTTCGGCGTTGAACGGCATGGCTGTTTTTGGCGGGGTGATCCCCTATGGCGCGACATTCCTTGTCTTTGCAGATTATGTCCGTCCTGCTGTGCGTCTTGCCGCGTTATCGCATATTCCGACCATTTTCATTTTTACCCATGATAGCGTTGGGCTTGGTGAAGACGGTCCTACGCACCAGCCGATTGAGCATTTGCTTTCCTTGCGTATCATTCCAAACCTGGTGGTCATTCGTCCTGCGGATGCAAACGAGACCGTGCAAGCCTGGAAGGTGGCTATTGAACGCCGTGATGGTCCTACTGTGCTGGCTCTATCCCGTCAAAACCTGCCGACACTGGCTATGACTGCCCAGGTTGAAAAAGGTGCCTACGTTGTCAAGGACTTTGGTCAGCCTGAAATGATTTTGATGGCTTCAGGTTCGGAAGTCAGCCTTATCCTCGAAGCCGCGAAAAAACTTGCGGAAGATGGCAAAGGCGTGCGTGTGGTCTCCTTCCCAAGCTGGGAATTGTTTGAGAAACAGGATGCTGGCTATCGCGAATCGGTTTTGCCGAAGAATATCCAGAAGCGGCTTGCCGTCGAAGCTGGATCAGGCATTGGCTGGGAGCGTTACGCAAAGTCTGTCATTGGCATTGACCACTTTGGCGCTTCGGCACCTGCGAAGGTTATTTTTGAGAAATTTGGTTTCACAGTTGAAAATGTAGTCGCGAAAGCGAAAGAACTGTAATTTCGCAGCCCCTAAAGGTATTCTGTGTCAACCCTGATGCAGGTTGATAAGTGGAACCTTTAGGGGCTGTTATTGGAGTGATATGAAAATAGCAGTTGGTTGTGATCATGCCGGATTTCCACTGAAAGATGCAGTGATTGAGGCTGTAAAGGCCGCTGGCCACGAGGTTATTGACGTTGGCACATACGACTCAGGGAGTGTGGATTTCCCTGACTTTGCAAAAAAAGTAGGCGAGAAAATCCAAAGCAGTGAAGCAGAGCGCGGGATCTTGATCTGCGGTTCAGGTATTGGCGCGGCAATTGCTGCAAATAAGATGAAGGGGGTTTATGCCTCCATCTGTCATGATACCTACTCCGCTGCGCAGGGCGTCCAGCATGATGCGATGAATGTTCTCTGCATGGGAGGGCGCGTGATTGGTCCCGAATTGGTCAAAGTTCTTGTACCTGCCTTTTTGAATGCTCGTTACCAGGGAAATGATCAAGGCGAAGAAAGGCTTGCAAGGCGGGTGGGCAAGATCAAGAATATGGAAGAAAATTCTTAATTGGCGCAAAACCTGGCACCAACCGTAAGACGAAACAAATCAAGGAGCACTTTTTATTATGTCTGAATCAATTAAAAAATTAACGTCTCTTGGTCAATCCCTCTGGTATGACAACATCCAGAGAAAACTTCTCGAAACCGGTGAGCTCAAGGCAATGATCGATCGCGGCGATATTCGGGGTGTGACTTCAAACCCTACCATTTTTCAAAATGCGATCGCAAAAACCAATGATTACGATGCCGCATTGATCCCGTTGGCATGGTCAGGCTGGGATGCAGAGAAAATCTTCTGGCAGCTTGCCATTGAAGATATTCAGGAAGCATGCGACCTCTTCCGCCCGCTGTATGATGAAACCAAAGGCGGCGATGGCTATGTCAGCCTCGAAGTCAGTCCGTATCTTGCCAAAGATACTGAAGGTACTATCTGGCAGGCGAAGGAACTTTGGACACGTGTCAATCGCCCAAACCTGATGGTGAAAATCCCTGCCACCAAAGAGGGCATTCCCGCCATTCGTCAGGCAATTGCGGCGGGGATCAACGTCAACGTCACACTTATTTTTGCGCTTGAACGCTACGCTGCCGTGATGGATTCTTACCTGGCTGGGCTTGAAGACCGCGCTGCCAGGAATGAACCCATCAATATGGTCGCATCTGTCGCTTCGTTCTTTGTTTCGAGAGTTGATACTAAAATTGATCCGCGCCTGCCAGAAGTTTCAGCTTTGCGCGGCAAGGCTGCGATCGCCAATGCAAAATTAGCCTATGGGGCTTATGAGGCTATTTTTACCTCACCGCGTTTTGTGACCCTCAAGGATCGGTTCCACGCCCGCGTCCAGCGTCCGTTATGGGCATCCACAGGCACAAAGAATCCGGCCTACTCTGACACCATTTATGTTGATACCCTGATCGGCCCCGACACAGTCAACACCGTTCCGCCTGCCACGCTTGACGCCTTCCGCGATCATGGCAATGCCAGTCTCACCATCAAAAGTGGAGTTGAGGAAGCGAAAACGGTTTTCGCCGAACTCGAAGCCGCAGGCATTTCAATGCAGCAGGTCACTCAGGAATTGGAAGACGAAGGCGTGAAATCTTTTGCAGAAGCGTTCAAGACTCTGCTGGATGCAATCGAATCACGGCGGAAAACTGCTGTAGATTCAATCAAGCCTCTGGCTGATGCCGTGTCCAGTCGTTTGGATGCGCTTGACGCGGATTCTGTTGCCACCCGGATCTGGATGCATGACCCGACGCTTTGGGTAAGAGATCCCGTTGAGCAAGCTGAAGTACAAAACAGACTTGGCTGGCTTCATTCCATTGCAGATGCCCGCACACGCCTTGCAGGCTACCTTTCCTTCGCCAAACAAATCCATGAAGAAGGTATTGACCGTGTCCTTGTCATCGGTATGGGCGGCTCATCACTGACTGCAGAGGTATTCAGTTCCATGCTTGCTGCTGTAAATATCGAAGCCAAACTTAGTCTTGCAATCCTCGATTCTACCGACCCGCAGCAGGTTGCTGAAGCAGCAAAGGATTTTCCACCCGAAAAATCATTGTACATCGTCGCCAGTAAATCAGGCGGCACCGCTGAACTTCTCGCTGCCTTCAACTACTTCTGGGAACTCAGTAAGGGTGACGGCTCACGCTTTGTGGTCACTACCGATGCGGGTTCTTCGCTCGAATCACTTGGAAGGGAACGCGGCTTTCGCAAGATTTTCAATGCAGACCCCACCGTAGGGGGACGCTTCTCCGCATTGACAGACTTTGGTCTTGTTCCAGCTGCGCTGCTTGGCATGGATATCGAAAAATTGCTGGCTTCTGCTGAAAAGATCAAGAAAGTCTCAACTGAAAACCGCAGTGCAGGCTATGCATTAGGCGCGCTGCTTGCTGAATCTGCGCTGGCTGGCAGGGATAAGCTGACCATACTTAGTGATGCGCCAGTTGCTGCCTTTGCAGGCTGGATCGAGCAGGTCGTCGCTGAATCCAGTGGCAAGTATGGTAAGGGCATTCTTCCCGTTCCGCTCGAGCCGCTTGCAGCGCCCGAAATGTACGGGAATGATCGCTTGTTCGTCTATCTGCGCCAGACCGGTGAACTCGACTCCGGGGTGACCGCATTAAAAAATTCAGGCTTCCCTGTCATTGAATTTCCCTTCAACAGTCCTTATGACATGGGCGCAGAATTTTTCCGCTGGGAAATTGCGATCTCGGTGGCTTGCCATATTTTGGGGATCAATACCTTTGACCAGCCCGATGTGCAGGATAGCAAACTTCGCACGATCGCCAAGATCAAGGATTATCAGGCGACTGGCAAGTTGGCGGATGTGGATTTGATGGATATCAAGGATGCGAAACCTGCATTGGATAAATTTTTAGCAGGTGCTCAGTCAGGAGATTTCTTTACGATCAATGCCTACCTGCCGCGTAATAAGGACACCGAAACTGCCCTGCAAGCCTTACGTGTTGCCATCCGTGAAAAGACAAAATGTGCTGTCTCGGCCGGTTTTGGTCCACGCTTCCAACATTCGACAGGACAATTTCACAAGGGTGGTCCCAACAAGGGATTTTTCATTCAGGTAGTTTACGATGCAAAATCTGACATGGAAATTCCAACCCAGAGTATGTCCTTCGGCACCCTGATCCGTGCCCAGGCGCTCGGCGATTACGAAGCATTGGTCGCGGCCGGCAGACGTGTGGTGCGCGTGAAATTGGAAAAGGTTGAAGATCTAAAGAAACTATGATCAATCTTGCGGCTGGACAATGTACAGCTTGCCGCGGCGACGAGCCGGCTTTACCCGACGCGGAAATCGAAGATCTGCTGTTCCATGTAATTGGCTGGCAGGTCCTGGATGTGGATGGTGTTAAACGATTGAAACGTGTCTTTGAATTCAAGAACTTCATGGATGCGATGGCGTTCACAAATAAAATTGCGGCACTCGCTGAAGAACAGGAGCATCACCCGCTGATTATCAGTGAGTGGGGCAGGGTCTGCGTTCAATGGTGGACTCATAAGATCAAAGGTTTGCATCGCAATGATTTCATCATGGCGGCAAAGACAGAGGAGATCTTCAGCAGCTTGTGAACAGTTGAAAAAGGTTGACTTGGATTGGAACGAACAGGTATTGAAAATACAGCCTGTTCGTTCCTTTTTTGATGAAATTCCATACTATACTTATCCAAAGGAAGGATGGCGAACATGCAATCATTCAAACCAATCATACGCTGGTGGTCACTAGTGAATCCCAGGGTTATCGCACACTTTTCAGAAACATTGGATATTTATGAGGATCGGTTGATGTATCGCAAAGGGATATTCAACAGGAGTGAGGTTGTCGTTCCCTTCTCGCGGGTGACCAACTATGCTGCAGAGCAGAGCCTGTTTGACCGAATTTTCAGGATCGGTAATTTCAGGATCGAAACTGCTGGTTCCGTTGCTCCCGAGTTGACGCTCATTGGATACTCCTACAAACTCAGGGATATTCTCTCCAGCGCTTTGAGAGCTAACTGATCGCGTGTCCTTACGACTGAATAAATTCGTCCCCAGTATTTTAGCTGGACGCGAATTTATTCAACCAAACCAATAGTGTTTATACTGTTTTACAATCCAAATCTTCTTTTCCTTAACTTCTTATCATCCAATAATTTAAAAATTTTCAACACGAGATGCCTGTCTCCCATCCAACTCAGGAATGCCGCCCATAAAGCGAGTAAACCTGTTTTTGTGCCTGGTAGTGAAGTTGCGGGTGTAAAATCCACTGCGCGATGATCAAGACGGAAGGTGTATCTGCCTGTCTGCTCCACATTAGGCGTGATAACCAGAAACGAGCGAAGCTCATTTAACTCATTCTTTGTCAACCATTGCGGCAGGTCGGAGGTCGCTTTGAAGTTGCAAATATAGGCAAGGTCTTGCAATAGTTTTTTTTCTTCCGGCGTTAGTGTGTTTTTTGTCGATTCAAAATACGATACGTCGGGGTCAATGTGAAGCAATGGTTTTAGCCATAGTCTGTGCAATGTTGTCCGGATGGCATTCTTTGTATCGGGGGTGGATGGGTTGTAAAATAATTGTGTGTTGCGATAATTTTCCCATTCGTCTGAAACATCCGGCCCAACCCGTATTGCATCACATAACCCAATTGCCGGCAGAATGGGTGTGCCGCAGGTCAGGAAGAAAGCGTCTGCGCCCATTGCTTTGCGCAGGGTTTGCAGACATTCGCGGTAGGCAGATTCACGCGGCATGTCGTTCATTCTCTTTCCCTTTAACGCGCCGCCGTACAAAAAGTCCAGTTTCAGGTAGTCAAAGCCCCAACCTCGCACCTGCCTCATAAGAGCAATCAGCCATGAGGTGGCATCAGGGTGGGTGGTATCCAGCGCGAAGAGCTGTTTTCCCCAATTGAATCCAGCTGAAACAAATTTTCCGGTTTCGTCGTGTAAAAACCAATCAGAATGTTCCCTGAAAAGTTTTGATGATTTCGTCGCGATCAACGGCGCGAGCCATAAGCCAGCTCTGCGTCCGGTGGATTTGATTTTTTGAGACAGCATATTCATGCCTGATGGAAATTTATTGTTTGCCTCCCAATCGCCAATATCCATCTGCCAGCCGTCATCCACCTGCAAAACATCAAAAGGCAGGTCCCCGAGTTGGTCGAATGTTTTATACAAGACTTTTTCATCAATGGTGTGATACAGGCTGTACCAGGAACACCAGACGCGCGGTGCCCGATTCTTTTTTATTTGTCCAAGATGGCTGCCCAGCTGTCCGCCATATTCTGCAAAGATCGCATTTTCCTGACCGAAGGCAATGAACCAGTCACAGTCATCCGTTTTACTCGTGCCTGATAGTTGATTCTGAACGAGGGACACATGCGCATCCATGGCAAGCGCACCGAGCAGGAGAATGTTCCCATCTTCAAATTCCACCGCACCAAGCCACGATCCATTTGGGTTTGGGTCGTACACATGTTCTGCGTCCACCTGCAGTGGATGAAAGATAGCAGGCTTTTGAACAGGCATTTGATTTAAATCAGTCCATGCGGCAAGCGACCATGATTGCCAGCCGTGCCGATAATATCTGACCGGTTTTGATGGAAGTTCGACATGTATTTCTTTTGCAGTAAAAATTTTTGATTTCTGCTGAATGTCTGAAAAGGGAATTGGGGTCAT
Source organism: Anaerolinea sp. (assembly GCA_020047815.1). GTDB lineage: Bacteria > Chloroflexota > Anaerolineae > Anaerolineales > Villigracilaceae > Villigracilis. The sequence continues at coordinate 8,236 of JAIFNG010000062.1, read as the reverse complement.
GTTCATCTCGTTTTTTACACTTCGCATCGAGCGCGCCCAGGATGTGTTTTTATAAATTAGATCTTCTCTTCCGCAGCCTTCCAAGGTTTAAAATCTTATACATTCGCAGGATTAAGTACCTGTCTCCAAGCCAGCCAACGAATCTGCCCCACAATGCGATCAACCCTTCCGGCACCCTGGGCAGGGAAGTTGCGACAGAAAAATCCACCGTACGGTCATCAATGTGAAAGGTGTAGCGGTCAGTCTGGTTTATCTTTGGTTTTGCATTCAGGAAGGAACTTAATTGTTCAAGCTCGTCTTTTGCCAGCCATTGTGGCAGGTCTGAGGTTGCTTTGAATTCACAGATCTGTGCCAGGTCTTGCAGGAGAGTCCTCTGCCCTTGTGTCAGTTGATTTTCCCTTGATTCGAAGTAGACAACATCAGGGTCGATATGAAACAACGGTTTTAGCCATAGACGATGGATAACCGTGCGGATGGCATTCTTTGTTCCCGGGATGGTGGGGTTGTATAGTAGATATGCATCACGATATTTTTCCCAAAAATACGACACATCGGGGCCGATGCGGACCGCGTCACATACCCCTATGGCGGGAAGAATGGGTGTTCCGCAAGCCAGGAAGAATGCATCCGCTCCCATTGCTTTGCGCATCAGACAGAGTGCCGCACGATACGCGGCTTCACGCGGCATCTCGTTGTGTCGTTTTCCTTTTAACGCACCGCCGTATAAAAAGTCGAGTTTGAGGTAGTCAAATCCCCAATCGCGGACCTGTTTTATAAGCGCAAATAACCATGAGGTCACATCAGGGTTTGTTGTGTCTAGCGCGTATAACTGCTCTCCCCAATTGAATCCAGCGGAAACGAAATGCCCCATATCATTGCGTAAGAACCAATCAGAATGGCTGCGGAAAAGCTTTGACGATCGGGTGGCGATTAACGGCGCGAGCCATAACCCCGCCCGGCGCCCTGTTGATTTGATCTTTTCTGCCAGCGCCTTCATTCCTGATGGAAATTTTTTATTTGCTTCCCAGTCACCAATGTCCACCTGCCAACCGTCATCCACTTGTAAAACATCAAAAGGCAGATCGCCAAGTTCATTGAAAATTTTGTGCAGGATGGGTTCATCGATCGCATAATACATGCTGTACCACGAACACCAGACGCGCGGCGCAATGTTCTTCTTTGCTTTTCCAAGGCGATTTCCCAGGTGCCTGGTATATTCTTCAAAGAGTGCAGTCTCCTGCCCGAAACCAATGAACCACTCGATTTCATCGGCCTCGCTCTGCCCTGATAGTTGATTTTGGAGGAGGGATACATTTGAATCTGTGGAAAGTGCGCCAAGCAAAAGGACGTTTCCATCCGCAAACTCCACTGCGCCCAACCATGAGCCGTTCAGGTATTTTTTGTGAACATGCTCTGCATCCAGCTGTAATGGATGGAAGATCGCGGGCTTCTGCACGGGCAGGGGTGTTGGATCCGTCCACGCGGCAAGCGACCATGACTGCCAGCCGTGACGATAGTATCTGATGGGTTGTGACGGAAGTTCAACCTGCAACTCTCTGGCTTTTATGATCTTGGGTTTTGCTTGAATTTCGGAAAATGGAAGATGGACCATGCTGTTACTCCCGCTTTAGAAAATACTGTGCGGCAAAAAATGCGATCCCGCCGCTGATCAAGACGGATAAAAGTAATACGAAATGGGATCCCGCCGCAATGGCAAGTGCGGTTTTGTATGGATAGTTGAACGCTACCAGCACTGAGGTCCAGCCGACTTCGTGAGTGCCGATGTTGGCAAAACCTTGCAGAGGCAGCAGGGTCAATGGGATCATCACCATTGAAATGATGGCGATATGATAGAACGCCACGGGTAGCCCCATGCTTTTTGTCGCAAAGAAAAAATTGGAATAAATGCAAAGCCAGATTCCAGCCGTGAGGAGGGCAACTTTGCCGTGCGCCCCATGCTGCTGTATTTCGCGCAAGCCAGTGATAAATTTATTCCAGACGGTGCGTATTTTTTGGAGTCCAGAAGCCAACTTTTGAGTTTTGGCCGGTTCGCTGTCCGACTCTGGTGTAGAGTTATTAAATCTTAAAAAAGCCAAAATTCCCAGCGTGCCAAGGAAGATCAACGCACAAAAAATGATTGCGGGCAGAAAAATCCATTTTGGGATCTCGTTTTTTGAAAACGGAAGCAAGATCATTAAAAAAACAGTCACAACTGAAAAGTCGTAAAAACGCGCTGCAAACAAGGTCGCCGTCCCCTCAGTGAGTGATAAATCCAACCTGTCTTTAGCAATAAATATATAAGTCACGTCGCCTGTTTTTGCAGGCAGGAGGTACATCAAAATATTGTGCAGCGCAGACACAGGAACAAGTTCAGGCCATTTTACGGGACGCGAGTAGATCAGGTTGGTGAAGCGTATGGCCCGCAAAAGGATGTTGATCAGATACGCCAGCAGGGCAAGTGCCAGCCAACCCCAGCGGATGTCAGAGAAAGCGACATGCAACACGTTCCAATCCAAATTCAAGAGAACGTAGACAAGAAAAAGCACGGACAAGACCGCGCTTAAGATGTAGATAAAAAACTTGCGTTTGCTCATCGCCCCTGCTTTACTTTTGCCAGCCATTCGGGGTCGCTGTTGTAGCCATATTTATTCATACGCTCGCCGCAAAACGAATCCAGGTGTGCGGCTTGTTGCGGCGTCCACTCTCTCCATTCGGGGAAGTCTGTTTTTGCAGACGTATTGGCGGGCTGGAGGAATCGCTCACTGATGTCCGATACACGCGGCAGACCGAGGAAGTCTGTGACTTTGCCGAATACTTCTTCGGGGTTGCCTGTATTGAACAGGTCTTCAAACCGCACACGCAAATAGGGTGTGATGGAGATTTCCAAACCTTCCATCACGCGATTTTTAAAATTCCATATCCAGCAATATTTTTCTAAGCGGGTAAAACCAATAGCCCTCTTCAGCGGCAGTTCGCCAATGAGGAATGGATTGGGCTGCCAGAACGGGACAAAATAATTTGCAATGAAACTCGTCCCTTTTTGACGCGAAAAATTCAGGTGCGAGGTCACGTAGGTGCGCGGGTCGCGGACAATGTGCAGGACTTTAAGATTTGGATATAACTCTGGCGCAAGGGAGGCAATTCCATACAGAAAGCAATTTGCATCAATGTGAAATTGCCTTTCGCAGGATTCTATTTCACCGCTCTTGAATAATTTCCACGCGGCTTTTAATCCACTTTTAGGGAGGATGTGTGAAAAATGCAGGTTGGTAAGAATTTGCAGCGGGCGCGAGTTTCCGCGCTCATGGTAGGATGCGGCAAGCGTTGGGTACAGGTCGGCAAAGAGGCGCGAGAAGAAAATTGTCCCTGTGCGTCCTGTGGAAATAATCAGGATCGGTTGTGTGTTTTCCAATCGTCTTCCTCAATAATCAGTGAATTGGATTTGCTGCGGTCATCGATCACAATAATCTCATGGTTCTCGTCCAGTTTCCCAGCCACGGCATGAATTTGCATAACTTCGTTCCCAATGACAAACTCCTCGTTCAGAGTGGGAATGACAACGGAAATGCGAAGAGTATTTTTATCAGCAGGCATTGAAGACCTCTAAAAAGCATTTTTGGGAACTGGTTTTACGGCTTTTTCCAGAACTTTACCAAAGGATGGGTGGCATTTTCCCCTGTGACATTTGCCCCTCGGTAAAATTCTCTCCGTTTTCCACTTCAAAAGTGCGGAGGAATAATAATCGAAACAAGTATAATTGACCAGTATCTTTGTTTTCAGGAAAACTTATGTCGAAAAATAAACAATATTTTTCCGCCGTTTTCGTCCTTGCCTGGTTTTTTGTCTCCCTGTTTCCATGGCAGATGTGGTTCGAGAGCGCGGAAATCCCGCGCTTTGTATTTGGAACGCTTCTTTACTTTGTGCCAGGTACACTTACTTTTTTATATCTGAGTGACGACAAAAACCTCTCACCACGTGTCGTGCTTGGGGGCTTTGTTCTTTCGATTTTTGTCACTGGGGTGTTGGGGGTGCTGGCACGCCTGTTCCAGTTGAATTTCACATTTATTAATTGGGGCTTCTCACTTTGGGGCGCGGTGGTGATATTCCTCTTTTTTCTGCATGAAATCAAAGTCACTTTTCGCTTTGAAAAAATTACTGCGTGGGAAATCGTTTTACTTTTTTTTGCAGCAGGTGGTGCGATTTATTTTGCCAGTTTCGCCAGGCCCCCCCTGATCCATGACGACGCATTCACCTATAACGCCCTGCTTTATTATTATCAACACGCCAGCGCACTGGTTTTCCAATTTCCTGTCTCACTGGATCGTTTGGAAATACCCCGTTTTTGGATTGCCTACTGGCCCCTGGCAGAAGCGATGATTTCTGATCTGAGCGGCGTGGATGGGTTACTCATTACTGGAGTTTACCTTCCCCCCGCCCTGGCTTGTCTCTCCTTCCTGGGTATTTACTCACTTGGACGGACCCTCAGCCTGCCGCGTGCCGCCGCTGGACTTGCAATCCTCGCCCAGGGATTCAGTCTAATGCGCCTGACAAAATGGAACCAACCTGGAAATCTCTTCTTCCAGCGCCTTACGGAAGATAAAATTGTGGCAGCGTTTGTCATTTCACTTGTACTGATCCTGCTGATGGTGGAGTATCTCGAAAAGCCCTCTGGTCGCAAATTGAACCTCGTGGGCATCACCGCTCTGGCGATGGTTTTCACGCATCCAATTCAATTCGGCATGACATGTATGATCATTGGTGTGTACGGATTACCTTCCCTGCTGGATAAAAATGTCCGCTGGAAGTATGTTGCGTTGATCGGTGTGCTGGCAGTGGTGGTATTGATTCCCTACATCTTCCGTTTTGGCGGGGGAGAGTATTCCCAGACACTGAGCTTTTCGTTGGAAGATGTGGAAGAGAACAATGAGTTCGCGCGCTTTGGTGTCCGCCGAATTGACATCGTTGAAGGAACTGGTTTCTACGGTATTTCTCATTACCTCACACGGGGGCTGCCCTACGAGGTGAGCCTTGTTGCGGTGGCGCTTACTTTCTTCTTCTTTTGGAGGAATAAAGCTGCCCGCTATGTGCTTGCCGCCTTTCTTACACTTGGCGTGAGTATGTTCCCCTACACCGGCTGGATCATTGGCTTGTTCACCACTCCTTTCCAACTTTGGCGGCTGACGTGGCTAATGCCGTTCGGTCTGGCGTTTGCATTTTTAGCCTGGGCTGTTTTTGAACTTGGCCAAAAGATCAAATTGATTGACCAGTGGAAATCATGGTTGCAGCCTGCTTTCTATTCTGCCGCCTATACTGTAATGATCGTTTTGGTAATTTATGTCCGTCCATGGATGGCTGGGAATCTGCCATCCAACAACCTTGATATGGTTGATATTTATTCGAACTATATTCGTGTTGCTGAAAAGATGAATGAGATGGATGTGGATGCTCCCATCATTATTGGCGGGGCGGATGCAACTGTCAATGCCATCATCCCCAGTCTGACGCTCAAGTTTTCGCCACTTGTTTTCCGTGTGCAAGGCGGGGGAGCACAGACGAAAGTATGGAAATCCCTGATAGGGGAGGGTATTTCTCCTGAAGATCGCCTGATGAAACTTCGCGAGAGCAATGCCGAGTATTTGTTGTATCGAGGTGAGCCAGCCTGGCTTCCCGTATTCAAGGATGAGTATCCTGACGTTGTTACCCTTGTTTTCAAAGACCAAAGATTGATCCTTTATAAAATAACACCCTGAGTTTTGATGACCGTCGCTTACGAGGCGATGGTCATTTTTTTGAGAGGGAAATTTATTCCAGCCAGTAGAAATTGGCTCTTGATTTCTCTTGACGAGAAAAATACCGTAAGGTATAGTTGCTACGTCGCTTTCGGAAAAATAATGGACAAATTATGTATAAATTCGACAAAATAGATGTAAAAATTGTCAATTTATTACTTGAAGATGGGCGTATGTCTGCTTCAGAGATGTCTCGCCGCGTGGGGAATACTTCCGAACGGCTGATTCGTTATCGTATTGACCGTATGTTAAATGCTGGTGTTATTCAAATCGGTGCCGTAGTCAACCCTGAGGTGCTTGGTTTTAGTATTCGAGCCGATATCTGGCTGGAAGTGGATGCAGACCAGGTGCTTGAGGTTGCGAAGAAACTCGCCCAATATGACAGTGTAACCTATGTCGCCTGCGGTATTGGACAAAATGATGTCAGTATTCAACTCGTTGCAAAAGATACAGCAGAAATCTATTATTTCGTAACAGAAGTGGTTCGTAAACTGCAGGGGGTACGCAAAACCACCACATCCATTGTGCCAATTGTCCTAAAGGACGTATACCAATGGCGGATCCCGCCCGGGTTGGCAGAGACTGATTCCACAGATCAATAAGTCTTTTCGATGCGAACACCAACTTCGCATAAGCAAATAAAAGGAGATGTTATGAATAATTTTTCAAAAAGCCAGGCATTACAAAAACGGGCACAGGCGGTGGTTCCTTTGGGGGTAAATTCAAACTTCCGTTATTGGGGTGATGGAGTGACACCTTACATGTCGAAGGCAAAGGGCGGATACCTGTGGGACGTGGATGGTAACAAATATATTGATTACCGTCTGGCGTTTGGTCCCATCATTTTGGGTCATTCGTACGATGACGTGAACGCAAAAGTGCGGGAGGAGATCGAACTTGGCACCATGGCAGCCATGACCGGGGAATTGGAGATCGAAGTCGCAGAGAAGATTGTCAAAATGTGTCCCGCAGTTGAGATGGTGCGTTTTGCCTGCTCCGGCACCGAAGCCACCATGCACGCCATCCGTGTGGCGCGTGCCTATACCGGCCGTGAGATCATTATGAAATTTGAGGGGAACTATCACGGCTTCCATGATTACACCCTTTGGTCAACTTACGCTCCTGCCGAAGCTTACGGTAACCGTCGTTCTCCGATCCCTGTACCTGCTTCATCAGGCATTCCCAAAGTCCTGGGTGAGAAATTGATTACCCTGCCATTTAATGATGTTGAAGGGTTTGAGCGTATGATGAAATCTTACGGGCACTTGATCGCGGCGGTCATTACTGAGCCATGTCAAGGAAATTGTGGCGGCATTCTGCCCGAACCAGGATTTTTAGAGCTTATCCGCAAGCGTACCGAGGAATATGGAGTTGTCTTCATTTTGGATGAAGTTAAGACCGGCTTCCGAATTGCCAACGGCGGAGCACAGGAATATTACAATCTAAAACCCGACCTGGCTACTTATGCCAAGGCACTGGGCAATGGGTATCCACTTGCAGCCTTTGGCGGCAAGAAGGAAATCATGAGCATCATCGGACAGGGTGTGGCGCAGGGTGGTACATATAACAATAACAAACCCGGTGTAGCGGCAGCCTGGGCAACTCTCACCATCCTTGAAAAAGAACCTGTCATGAAGACGCTCAACGAGCGGGGAACACGCCTGATGAAAGGCATCTCCAAGGTGTTCAACGAGGAAGGCATTGTCCATTGCATGAACGGCTATCCTGCCATGTTCACCTACGCCATCGGTACGGAGAAGGTCACCTGCCAGCGTGACTGGAACGACACTGAAAAGGATTATTACCTGAAAATTATTGACCTGCTCATTGAGCGGGGAATCATGCCAGATCACGATGCCCGCGAACCCTGGTTCCTGTGCTACGCCCACAGCGACAAGGATATTGACGATACCCTGACTGCATTCCGTGATGCGGTTAAGGCCAGCAGGAAGTAGTTGGCATTACGGCATTTCCTGCCGCATTTGTGAAATTTGACCACTGCCTATCTAAACAGCCTGTTGATGGGCAGTGGTCGGTTATTGACCCAATCCCTGACACGCAAGTTGATTATATGATCATTTATTTTCAAAAGCACAACAGCGTTTTATTTTTTATAAAATTTCTGGCATGGCTGTTCGTCCTGTTGTTGATGCTTGAAGTATTTATCCGCATTTTTGTTATTAAATCCCCATATTTGCATTTTATTTCCGAGCTTGGCATTGTGCCCCTGGATTATTCAGTGGCAGTTTGGGGGGTGGAGGGCTACGGGGTAACACACTACCTTGAGAACGGAGAGATAATCACCCCGCGGGATTCTGGATTATCGGTGGTTGTCCTGGGGGACTCCTACACAGAAGCGTTACAGGTTCATGATGACCAAAAATATGTATCTGTTGCAGAGAATATCCTGCATGAGCGTGGAAATAAAATGCAAATATGGGGATTTA
>JAIFNG010000024.1 GCA_020047815.1 Anaerolinea sp. | reverse complement strand
CAGTGAAGCCTGGATCGCCATTTCTTCAATGCCGCTCGAGAGCTGGGTCAACAGCGCGGTTTCGGGCGGGAGTGCGCCGACATGGAAGGGATGGAATCCCACGCGGTCCACCAGCACGGGCACTTCGACACAGGCGCCCTGCGGCAGGTTGGTGATCAGGTTGGTGTTCTGCACGTTGCCGTTGAACTTGAAGGGTTCGCCGCCCTTGAGGGCATTGATGATGTATGCGGCGTATTCATGCCCGCGTTCCAGGTCTTCAGCGCTGAGCGGCTTTGCCAGCTGTTCCTTAACCTGGTCCTGCCAGGTGGCTTCGTTGTGCTGGTATTCCTTGAGGATGTAGGCATACTCGCCGGGGTTCCAGTTCGTGCCATGGGTGCAATACTTTTCGATCAGGTCGGGGCGTTTGCGGAACCACCAGTTGTATTCAGAGTTATGCCCGCTGGACTCGGTCACATATTTGCCGATCGCAAGATACATCTCGTTGCGCACCGGGTCGGCGTTATAGATCTCGGGGCGTTCGGTGATCGCTTTGTGGATCAGGGGATAGGCGTCCCGGCCATTCCATTTGAAATCGAGATACCAGGCCTGGTGGTTGATCCCCGCGCACAGGTAATCGATCTCCTCATAGGGTGCGCCGATCCACTCGGCCAGCATCATGGCTGACCCCTGCACCGAATGACACAGCCCGGTGGTTGAGATGAAGGTCTGCTTCTGGATCGAGGACACCAGCATCGCCATCGGATTGGTGTAGTTGAGCAGCACGGCGTTGGGGCAGTATTTCTCCATGTCGCGCACAATGTCCATCATCGGGTTGATCGTGCGCAGGAAGCGGAAGATGCCGCTGGGTCCGCGCGTGTCGCCCACGTTGATGTCAATGCCGTATTTTTTGGGGATCTCAATGTCATGCCGCCAGACTTCGGTCGAGCCGGCCAGGATGGTGGTTAGCACAACGTCTGCGTCTTTGAGCGCTGCGGCGCGGTCAAGGGTCGCTTCCACTTTCGCGGGTCGGTCCCCGGCTGCGATCAATTTTTCAACACCCTTCTTCGCCCATGCCAGCCGCTCGGCGTCAATGTCCATCAGGGAGAGGGTCGCATCCTGCAAAAGCGGGAAGGTGAGGATGTCGCGCACGAGTTCGCCTGTAAAGCCGAGACTGCCTGCGCCGATGAATGCAATTTTTGTCATGGTTTCTCCTATAAGTTTTGATCTCTCTTCATTATTAACGATCCATCAGGGTTGAGCGCCTCGCGGCATGCCCAACGCAAGGGATGATGCACACCTTTGACCACCACCGCCGCTTTGAGGCGCGTCCCTTCCCAGCGGGTGCCGGCCGGCAGTTCCAACCGCACCAGTCTCACCTGGTGCGGGGTCGGGTGACCTGCTTCAAGCGTGGCCTCGGAAATGGCCTGACCGTTCGGGTCCAGCAGGGTTAGGCGCACCAGGCCCGGGACGCCGCTGATCCCGTCATTGGCAAGACCGATCAGCAGACCCATCTCAGGCGCTTTGCCATACGTCCAGATCCACGCGGGGCGGAGTCGATATCCGATGACGCGCTGGAGGCTGTCGATCCCGGCGGGATATTGGCGGTAATAATTCATCACATGGTCGGCGTGGATGTTGTGCCAGTTCCAAAGCGACCAGTAATTCGCGCCCACATCCCGGACATGCGCGATGATGTTTTCGGTCTGCGGCACTCCGTTATGTATCTGCAGCGAGGCGGGTGTGCCATCCGACATGCCGACTTCGGAGATGAATGCCGTCTGCGGCGGACGACTGCCCGCAAGTTCGATCTGCTGCGGCTCGATGAAGATGGTATCCGAGCGCAGCCACTCGCCGGTCTGCAGTGTGCGCCGAACCAGTTCATCGTTGCCGGCTTTGCTGATATCAGGCTGCAGGTTGGTGACGAGCGGGGTTCTGCTCCAGTGGGCGCGCTGCATTTCGAAAATACGCAGCCATGTTTCAACGCCTGTTTCATAATTTGGGAACGGCGAGATGGACTCGAAGGGCCAGGTATGACCCTCGCCCCAGAAGCCATGCATGTAGGTGTCCATATATTCGATGCTGGCGTGCCCGTTGTATTGTTCGGCCAGCAGCGCATCGAACTCACTTAGCGCTTCAAGAAAATAGGGGTGGTGATAATGCGGGATGCGATGCTCGCGGCGCGTGCGAATTTCGCCCGGGTCAGCGACCTCGCCCGCATCCCAGCCTTGGCCAAGGAATTGCATGGGCACCTTTTCCAACACAAAGTCAGGCAGTGACTCTTCTTCGATATCCGGGTTGGACAGCATGATGCGGAAGCCAACGGGCTTGTTATATTTTTCGGCGAGTTCAAGCGTGACCTGCCAATGCTCGAACATCTCCAGCCTGCCGCGCCGGGACTGCATTTGCCGCCAGGTCGGGCGGATGTATAACTTGTCTGCCATCGGGATCTGCACGAGCTTTTCAATGGTCTCGCGCACCGATTCATTCCCCTTGCGTTTGGGAAGATGGTCGCCGATGATGTAGGCGCTCAAGCCCATGCCGAAATTGGAGACAGGGCCATTCGATGGCTGGGTTGCCATCACGACGTCCCAGTTCGGGGTTTGGGTCATGGGAAATTGATAAAGGCTCATCGGTTTACCAGGGTAGTCCGCACAGGTCTATCTCACCTGACAGCCACTCGCGGCTTGTCAGCGGCAGGACCATGACGCAGGTTTTCAAGACCTGACGCCTGCCATCCTGTTCGTGGGTCAGGGCATCAGCCACAGCCTGCCAGCCGGCACGTTCATAAAAGGGGCGGGTCGCGTCTGCACAAATCAGCAGCCCGAACGGCACCTGAAGTTCAGCGCGCATAAAATCCTCAGTGGCTTTCAGCAATGCCGAGCCATAGCCCTGGTGTTGATGGTCCGGATGGGTAGCCATGCCGCCGACGCCCGCCACCCGCAGGGTTTGGCCGCCAACGCAGATCTCGCGGACAGGCAGGAAAACCTGGGTCACAAGTGCGTCGCGCAGAAAACCCAACCCCATCCAGTCTGGAGCTGACCAGCGCATGCCTGCAAATTCAGGCACCATCTCAGTGCCGGGGCCTGCAAACGCAAGGCGGTCCAGCCGGTCACTTTCATCTTGCAGCTCCGGGGTCAGGCTTGCTTTGGAGAGGAATTTAAATTCGAGGTCTGTCATGGAATGACCTTCAGCTCGTTCCCGCGTTGAACACTGCCGCCGGCGTCCTGGTCGATCTGGATCACGCCCAGCAGGTTGCTGCCGGTCGCTTCATCCCACACATTTTCATTGGCGAACCGGACCGCATACCGCGGATCATTCTTTAAGGATCCGGTTCCGTCGGGAAGCCAAAGCGCGAGCTGGTATTCGCCTTCCACAGCGTTGGCCGGGATGTGCAGCGTTGTGTCAAAGGCCGCGGTTCCCGGTTCCCAGGTGCGCGGGTCAAGCTCCAGTTTTACCTCGTGGCGCGCGCTGCCATCCTGCGCGGTCAGGACAACATATAACGGGTGTTGATTGATGATCGGCGCAAAGCCTGAATTTTGCAGGGTGACTGTCAGGTGCAGGGCTCCGCCCGGCTTTACCAGTTCGTTGAAACCGGCGGAGGTCAGGGACAAGCGATAGCCCAGGCGGCTGGTGATCTCTGCCATGCAGCCGCCCTCCTCCCAACTGCGGAGGATGCCTTTGTGATAGGCCTCGTTGAGCGCCGAGAAGTGCAGCAGTTCCATTTCCTGAATGGCGGTTGCGCAGTCAGAGCGCGGCGGGTTGGGGGCACAGGTCTCACCGCTCATGGGGGTGAAGCGGGTTAATTCGGCCAGGTATGCCTGGTCACGCGCAATGGTGTTTTCACCGTCACGCTCGCAGGTGCCGACATCGGTCTCGCTCGAAAGAAAACAATCGTTGTGATGCGCCACGTGCGCTTTTGCAGCGTCTTCGGGCTTGGGGAACATCTCGATGATGTTGGCGGGATAACGCACCTGCACATAACGGTCGGGAATGGCGGCGGTCAGCGCGTTGAGGATCTCGCGCTTGTCGGTCAGGTTGTCCAGGCCGTGGGTGGATGTGTGCCACTCGCCCCAGGCGCCGATGAAGCCTGCCTCGACCCAGGCGATGACATCCGTGTTCTTTTGCAGCAGCGCAGTCAACTGTTCGATGTGCCGCAGGATCTGCGCCTTCGATGCATCGGGTTTCGAGTCGGGATACGGTCCCTGGTTATAGGCGAAGCGGATGATGGCTTTGACTCCCTCAGCGCGGACGTCGGCAAAGTTCGAATCCAACGCGGCGAGCACATCTGCCGGCAGGTCGGTTTCACGCCAGTCATCGAGGCGGATGTTGAGATGCGCAAGGGTTTTCCCGGTGATGCGCACTGAACTGAACCCCGCCGGGCTGGGCAGCTCATACGGAGTGAAGAAGCCGCGCTCAGGATTGAGGAGAGGGGCATCGCTGGCAGTGTAGGTATGGTTCACGATGTCAGGCTCAAGGACCGGAGAGGCGGGCTGGCATCCCATCAGCAGGGAGGTAAGCAGGAAGAACGCAAGGATCTGTCGCATATCATTTGAAGGCGGATGAAGTCGCCTGGTCCACGATCCAGCGCTGCAGGAAAATGTAGACAAAGAAGATGGGCAGGAGGGTCAGGATGGAGGCGGCCAGGATCAGTCCCTGGTTGGAGGTATGCGCGGTCTGGAACCAGACGACCAGCAGGGGGATGGTTCGTTTTTCGGGCGAGGTGAGAACGATCAGGGGCCAGAGATAATCATTCCAGGTTGCCATGAAGGTGAAGATGCCAAGCGAAGCAAGCGGCGGCCCCATTTGCGGCAGGATGATCCTGGTGTAAATGCCCAGTTCCGAAGCGCCGTCAATGCGGGCGGCGTCCATCAGTTCGGCGGGCATGGCTTCAATGAATTGCTTCATCATGAAGATGCCGTACGCATCCACAAAGGCGGGAATGATGAGCGCCCACAGCGAATCGATCAGCCCCAGTTTGACGACCAGCAGGTAGTTGGGGATCATGACCACCTGCATGGGAATCATGATCTGCATGAAGATCATCCCAAAGGCAAGGTTCCTGCCTTTGAACTGATATTTGGCAAAGATGTAACCCGCGAATGAGCTGGTGAAGAGGGTGATGAGCACCCGCATGGAGGAGACAAAGATACTGTTGAACAGGTTTTGCTCCAGCGGGATCTTCTCATCGGTCAAAATGGTGATGTAGTGCTTTAATGTCGGTACGCTGGGGAAGAAGTCGGGCGGGGTCTGGCGCAGTTCCGCTTCGTTCTTAAGCGAGGAGACGATGATGTAGAAGAACGGCAGAAGCGTGGCGATAAGCCCCACCAGCAGGACGGCGTATGCTCCGGATTTGCCGAGAATGAAACCCAGGGAAGGACGTTTTTTGGCAGACGGCGTTGTCATGGTAGTCTCCTGGTTGATTAATATTCCCATTCCGTTTTCAGTACGCGGAATTGGATCACCGTGAGAACAAGAATGATCATGAACAGGACCATGGACATCGCGGCGGAGAGCCCGAGGTTGTTGGCAAACTTGAATGCGTTTTCATAAATACTTAGCAGCATGGTCTGGGTCTGATTCTTGGGCCCGCCGCGTGTCAGCAGCTGGAAGATGACGAACACCTGCAGCGAGGAGAGCACCGTCAGGACACTGGTCAGCAGCACGGTGCGGCGCAGCAGCGGAACGACCACCAGCCAGAATTCCTGCCACATATTGGCCCCATCCACGCGGGCGGCTTCCCGTAATGTTTTGGGGATCGATTGCAGGGCGGCGACGAAGATCACCAGGTTGTAGCCAAAGTCCTGCC
>JAIFNG010000110.1 GCA_020047815.1 Anaerolinea sp. | reverse complement strand
CCGCCATCTGGCCCAATCAGACGAACTTCCGCAACGCGGATGCCCTCATTTACTCGAAATTCATTGGCGCTGATATGCTACTCCTCTTTATTTATGAAACAAATCCAGCCACTTTGCGGCTGGTTTTTTAGCGGGCGAATGATACCATGTCCAACGGTGAATCGTCAATGAAATAAGGGTATTTTTCAACCCGCAGCCACAGGCACTGCTTCAACCATATTTTACAACCACAATCCACTTGACCGGCTTGGCACATTACAGTAAAATACCACCCGCTAAACAATGCTCTCGTAGCTCAGTGGATTAGAGCGCTTGCTTGCGGAGCAATAGGTCGCAGGTTCGAGTCCTGCCGGGAGCACCACTTCACAAACACATTTCCGCAGATGTGTAAAACAGACCGGGTGACGAAACTTCGTAAAAGAAGTTCAGCGTCACCCGGTCTGTTATCTTTTAAGAACTGGGGAAAGAGTCTTCCCTGCCATGTTAATCCGCATGTACAAAGATATGACGCTTCTTAATGATAACTGATGGTCCCACAAGGTCGTTCAGAGTTCTGGAAAATTCCTTGTCCCCGATCCATCGGAAGCCAAATTCGCGAAGATCCTGGTCAGGCGGGCACAACTTTGCCATTCATAACTCTGCGCGTGCCATCAGCGCCACAGCCTGCGCCAGGGTCCTGACCTGCATCCGCTCCAGCGCCGAGTACACATGACTGGTAATCGTGCCATAGGATATATGCAGTTGCAGGGCGATCTACTTATACGTCAAGCCCTGCGCCAGTAAATAGATCACTTTATACTGGCGCGAAGTCAGGCGCTTAACCCGTGCTGCCGCGTTACAGCGGCGGTCTTGAAATGGGTGCATCCGTCCTCCTGATTTTCTTCTGACCTGCGCCTGGAAGGCGCGGTCACCAATTTTCAATTGCCAGCCGGGATTTGCCTTTCTTCTTATTCTTTCAGTTGTACTTCTTCTCTTAAGAGAAGAAGTACAACTGAAAGAATTTAAAAGGCTTTCCGTTTTTGCAGAATCAACTTCCACCTGTTCCGCTTTTTGGGAATAGATATCCTACACATTTCCAGATTAGCGGAATTGCGGATTGGATATCACCTTAATAGATATCCTACACATTTCCAGATTAGCGGAATTGCGGATTGGATATCACCTTTATTTTCCGCATTTCCGGAAATGCGGGCTGGATATTTCTCTTGTTTTCCGCGTTTGCGGAATGGATGTCGCTTTCGTTTTCCGCGTTCGCGGAATGCTGGGGTCTGCCATGGGGCCAAGGGGTTGGCCGGGTGGTCAAAGGGTCCCGAAGACCCGCAGTTAATGAAGCTTGACAAATTGAGCGACTACTTTAACAGACCCCATTATACACAACCTACCCAGTATGTCAAGTTGATTTGACATATCTGTTACTGTGAATTTAGCGGTTATTGATCGACAAAACGGAAATTATTTCGGACAAATTCCCCACAGGCTAAAAACATGAATGACGTCTGGGAGGTCCCATTCCAGCGCGCATCAGACAGAAAATTATCAGGGACTCTTGCATACCTCATACCCTGCGCGTTCCAGAAAAAGTGACATCCACCCAATTTTAAAAGAAACAGGAGTATCCGCATCTTTTTGTTTATAATGGACAGCATGAAAAAGAACAAACCCCACATCCTGCTCACAAATGATGATGGCATTCGCTCCCCGGGTCTTTGGGCGGCTGCCAGCGAACTCTCAAAGATCGGTTTTGTAACCGTTGCCGCACCGCGCGAGCAATCCTCGGCCATGGGGCGCAGCCTGCCCAGCACGTCAGATGGGATCATTCACAAAGAACTGATACAGGTCAACGGACAGGAATGGAGCGTGTACGCGGTGGGCGGCTCCCCTGCCCAGGCTGTTCTGCATGGCGTATTGGAGATCGTCCCACACAGGCCCGACCTGGTCGTTTCAGGTATTAATTATGGCGAAAATGTCGGCACGGGCATCACCATCTCCGGCACAGTCGGCGCAGCGATGGAAGCTGCAGCAATGAACATCCCCGCGCTGGCGGTCTCGCTTGAAACCGATACGCAATATCACCTCTCCCATTCCGAGGATATTGATTTTTCAACGGCTGCTTATTTCACCGCATTCTTTGCGAAATTGCTGCTCGAAAAGAAATTCCCGCAAGAGGTTGACCTGATTAAAGTGGAAGTGCCGAGTCTCGCCACACCCGCCACGGAGTGGCAGGTGGGCAAACTTTCTCCCAGCCGATACTATGAACCCGTGGCTCCCCGGAGGAAATCGTGGGAAGAACCTGGCCCCATTATTTACGAGCAAAGCGGGGACCTCGCTCAGGAAGCCGAAGATACTGATGTTTATATTTTGCGGATAAAGAAAAAAGTGGCTGTCACACCGCTGAACCTGGACATGACAGCGCGGGTGAAGTTTGCGGATTTCGATAAATTTCTACGTCAATAAAAACAAAAAAGTGGAAACTTCGAGCCGTGGTTTTTGCGAAGCGTGATCTACGGCTGTTACAGGAGAAACCAGCTTGCCGGCGCTCTCCAACCCTGCAGCGCACAATGGGTTCACATTACAGTTGAACAATGTCAATGGTTCCATTGGGGGTTGGAGTCCGTAGTGCCTGGGAATTAAGAGAAAAGACGGAGGGTCAAGCGACCTCCGTCTTTTGTTACAGCCTATTGCCTTTCAGCCACTGCCAATCCCCTACAATTCGCCCGCCCTGCGTGCGATCTTATCCTTCACCCGCGCGACAAACTCAGCCAGGGGAATATTGTTCTGCTGGCTGCCATCACGCACGCGCAGTGAGACTTGTCCCGCCTGCATTTCGTTATCACCCACCACCAGCATATACGGCACTTTCATCAACTGCGCCTGGCGGATCTTGGCGTTCATACGCTGGGCAGAAACATCAGCGCTGGCACGAATACCGTTCCCGCGCAGTTCCTTCGCAAGCTGCTCCACATAGTCATTCTGCGCGTCCGTGATGGAAATAACGCGCACCTGTTCGGGGGAGATCCAGACAGGGAAATTACCCGCGTAGTGTTCGAGTAGGAAACCCACCATGCGCTCATGCGTGGAAAGCGGGGCACGATGAATACAGAGTGGAATTTCATCCACGCCTTCCCTGTTCGTGAACTTCAGGTCAAAGCGTTCAGGCACGGCAAAGTCCACCTGATTTGTGGCAAGCGTGAATTCCTTGCCGATCGCGCTCCAGATCTGCACATCGATCTTTGGACCATAGAAGGCAGCTTCATCGATCACTTCGACATAAGGCACGCCGCCGTTATCCATGGCGCGGCGCACCATGTCTTCGGTCTTGACCCATAGGCGCTCATTGTCCACATATTTCTTGCCAAGACCCGCCTTGCCATGCAGCGACAGGCGCATGACATACTTGTCAATTCCAAACAGGTCAAAATATTTTTTATACAGGTCGATCACGCCCATGAACTCCTGCTCAAACTGTTCCTCCGAGCAATAGATGTGGGCATCGTTCATCTGCATCGAACGCACACGCATCAAACCAAAGAGTTCACCCGATTTCTCGTAACGATAACAGGTGCCATATTCAGCAAGGCGCACAGGCAGGTCACGGTACGAACGGCCCTTCGAGCTGAAGATCTTGTGATGCATCGGGCAGTTCATGGGCTTGACATAATACTTCACGCCCTCCAACTCCATGGGCGGGTACATGCTTTCGGCGTAATAAGGCAGGTGACCCGAGCGAATGAACAGATCCTCCTTGGTGAGATGCGGGGTCTTGACGCGGGAATAACCAGCGTTCGTCTCCATCTCCTTCGCCAGGGCTTCCAATTCGTCCACCATCACCGTACCATTGGGAAGCCAGAGAGGCAAACCGGGTCCCACTTCATCATCAAAGATGAAGATCTCCAATTCCCTGCCAAGTTTGCGGTGGTCGCGCTTCTTGGCCTCCTCCAGTTGATGAAGATAATCCTCGAGTTCTTTTTTGCTCTCCCAGGCGGTGCCATAGATGCGCTGGAGCATTTTATTTTTTTCATCACCGCGCCAATATGCACCCGCAACATTCATCAGCTTGAAGGCATCCTGTTTGATCTCTTTTGTTGTGGCAACGTGCGGACCACGGCACAGGTCGGTGAATGTGTCGTGCTGGTAGATCGAAATATCAGGCGGGCCGTCCAGCGGATTGCCATATTCATCCAGACCGCCCTGCTCGAGCCCTTCAATCAACTCCAATTTATACGGCTGGTCGGCAAATATCTTCCTGGCCTCATCGGCTGAAATGACCGTCTTCTTGAATTCATGTTTTCCCTGCACGATCTGCCTCATGCGCTTTTCTATCTGCTGCAGGTCCTCCGGCGTGAGATTACGCGGCAGGTCAAAGTCGTAGTAAAAACCGTTTTCCACGGGCGGGCCAATGGTGACCTTACCGTCGGGGAACAACTCCAACACAGCCTGCGCCATCACATGCGCCGCCGAGTGCCGAACCTTATACAGTTGTGTATCTTCATAACGTTCTGTTTGTTGTGCCATTCCTTATTCTCCTTTGAGGATATTCAACATCTTTTGATCCAAACATCCTCGGTCAAATTAAACAAAAAATCCCGCCCAATAACGGGGCGAGAATTAATTCACGCGGTACCACCCGATTTACCTCCTTTCGGAAGCATCTCTTAGACCCATAACGGAGTCACCCGTTCAACTTACTCGCTTACAGCTTTCGGTTTCGCGCTCGCAAGGGGTTTTCGGTGATTACTTCCGGAAGAGGCTCTCAACCAACGGCTTCTTCTCTCTGTCGGAAAAATATCACGTACTCGTCTTGGTCATTGCGTTTTACTATTACCTGCCAGTGGACGGAATAGGGCTCGAACCTACGACCTCTGCGATGTCAACGCAGTGCTCTAACCAACTGAGCTACCCGTCCGAAGGATTGCCATTATACCGAGAGTGTCAAAAAATGGCAATCCCCAGGACAATGTCTGCGGTATAATCCGCCTCGCCATGCCAAGACGCAAAATGCCTGAAGAACTTTCTGTGGAAGAACTTCGCCGCCTGCTGGTGGAAAAAAGACGAGGTGCCCGCAAGGAGCGTCTTGAACATTTTCGCCGCACCGGGCGTGTGGTTTCAGTGGCGCCTGACCTGCCTGAACTTGGCAGCCCCTCCACGCCGATCGTGGATACGGCAGAAACAACGGAAGCCTCACCCCTGCCTGTTCCGGCAAACCCGCGCCGCAAGTTGATGGACCGCATCCTATTGGGTGTGGAAGTGCTGGCGGTGATCGGGCTGCTGGGCGTGCTGTTGAATGGACTTGGACTGCTGCGCACGCTTAATACCGAAGTGGTGGCCGCGCTCAACCCCGAAACTGCCACGCCAACACCGCTGGTCATGGCGGTCATCCTGCCTTCGGGACATGTCCCGCCGGATGCGCAGGGAAACACCCAGCCCAACGAAGCGGAAATTCCCGCCCACCTGCTTCCAATGGTGCAATCGCTAGCCAACATCCCTGTCCCAACGGCTGCGCCAGACCAGGCAGTCCGCATTCAAATTCCCAGCATCAATGTGGATGCACCCATTGTGCGGGGAGACGGCTGGGAACAACTCAAAAAGGGAGTTGGGCAATATGTTGGCTCTCCGGACCCGGGCCAGGATGGGAACGTTGTCCTTTCGGCGCATAACGATGTCTACGGCGAGTTATTCCGTTATTTGGACCGGTTGGTCCCCGGCGACCAGATCGTCATCTACACCCAGCAGCGGCAATATGTTTACATTGTAGACCGCACTGTTTTAGTTGAACCCACTGCAGTGGAAGTGATGGCATCCAGCGGCAGTCCGACCGTTACGCTGATCTCATGCTATCCATATCTTGTTGACACACAGCGCATTGTTGTCTTTGCGCGATTACAAAACTAGGAGAAATAAAATGGCTAAGAAAAATAAAAGGGCAGTTCAATCCGCACCCGGATCGAGCGTCCCCGCCCCGCGTGTTGAATTCAACCCAGACTACAGCATGGTAAAGAAAGACCTCAAACGCATTGGCGCACTTGCGGGTTTCTTTATCATTGTGCTTGTCACCCTGTCGTTCTTCCTGAAATAATTCCATAAAAGAACACACTGAAAGAGGAAAGACCAGCTTATGGGTCTTTCCTCTTTTTGTTGGGGATATAATACGGGCATCAGCGCATTGAATATCCATTCAACCGCTGAAGACATCCCATATCTCTTGCAGATGCGGAAGGCCGATCTTTTACCGGGGGCATATTACAACAGCCTGCCCCTGCAGAGATACACGTACTGGAACCCAGGAAGTTTTTGGATGACCAAACCATGACACCTTTAATGTATGACATCACACTCGAAAAACTCACCTATGGCGGCGAAGCCATGGGGCGCCTGCCTGACGGACGTGCCGTATTCGTGCCTTTTTGCCTGCCCGGAGAACAAGTCCGCCTGGAGTTGACGGAAGACAGGAAAAATTTTACACGCGGAAAAATCATTGAGCTGCTGGAAGCCTCGCCAGACAGAGTAACGCCAAAATGCAAACACTTTGGAAAGTGCGGCGGCTGTCACTACCAGATCCTCCCCTATGAAAAGCAATTGCAGGCAAAGACAGAAATTCTGCGCGACCAGCTGCAAAGAATTGGAAAGATCGAGAAGCCGCCCATCATGCAAATGGTTCCGTCACCGTTGGAATGGAATTATCGCAATCACGTGCAATTTCATCTTACGGCCGAAGGGAAGGTCGGATTTATAAATGTAAAGGGAAATTCCACCCTGCCGATCGAGGAATGTCATTTGCCTGAAACAGGGATCAACACCTTCCGGCATGAACTGCAATTTGAATCAAACAAGGACGTGGAGCGGGTTTCGCTGCGGGCGGGGGTGGATGAAGAATTAATGGTCGTACTCGAATCGGAATCCCCTGAACCACCCGAGCTTGAAATTGAAGCGGATGTTTCAGTGGTGCATTTATATGACGAACATGCTGTCGTCATTGCGGGGCGGGATAACCTTGTTTTCAACATTTTGGGAAAAGACTTCCGCGTTTCCGCAGCTTCCTTCTTTCAGGTCAACACGAAGATGGCTGAGAAAATGGTCGAACACCTGACGACCCGTTTGCTGGCGCACGTTTCCCCTTCTGTGACTTTATTGGATGTCTATTGCGGAGTTGGTTTATTCAGTAAATTCCTGGCAGATAAATGCCAGACCGTGATCGGGATCGAAACATCAGAGTCAGCCTGTGAGGATTTCTCTGTCAACCTGGATGAGTTTGATAATGTCGAATTATATGAGGGCACAGCGGAAGAGGTTTTGCCAGGTCTGGCAGGCCGGCTGGACAGCTCAACCTGCGCCATTGTTGATCCACCCCGGGCGGGCATCGAAAAACATGCCCTGGATGCGATCCTGAGCATTAAGCCGCAGATCATCGTTTATGTATCCTGCGACCCCTCCACACTGGCGAGGGATGCGGCAAGGCTGATCCACGGGGGGTATCGTTTGGTGGAAGTGACTCCGTTCGACCTCTTCCCCCAAACCTATCACATCGAATCGATTTCAATTTTTGAAACAGGTTAAAAAATACCCCCCAAAGATCACGCAGGTCTTTGGGGGGTATTTGTGTACAGTTACTCTTCCGCGATCACAATAACCTTATCTTCAGCAGAGAAGTTCACCCGCTCGGTTTTCTTCGGGTTGGTGTGGACGCCATACGCTTTATCTGCATTATGGCTTTCGACCATAACGCGATAACCGAGGGCGGTTTCGCCGCGCCGGCGGGCGGCTTCGGTGACAGTATAGAAGTTGACAGGTTGACCTGTTTTGACATAGTCGCTGATCGGCTTGAGGTAGATCTCGGCACCTTCGGGGTCAAAGATGTCGGTGAATACACCCATTAATTCAGAATTCTCTGAAAGCTGCGCCATCATCAAACTGATCAGGTGTTCGCTGACGATAAAGTCATCAACCTTGGCGGCTTCAGCGAGTTCACGATTCCGCAGGTCCAGCATTTCGCTGATGATGGAAAATGGCGTCTCGTCACGTTCGGCGATGTCGCGCAGATGCAGCAGTGTAATGAGTGTGATCGCGTCCGCTTCCTGCTGTTCAAGATGGCTGTACGCCAGGACGATGACATGGTCGTAATCCGTGGCGCCCAGACCTTCAAGCAGACTGCGGTCGCGGATGTCGCCTTCCTGCACCACGATCTTTTGATTCTTCAAGTGGCCCGCATCGTGCCGGATCTGTTTTTCCAACCCTTCAATATCAGAAACAATCGTGACCTGCGAGCCTGCGGTGACATAATTATCCAACTCGCGAATGATCGTGGAACCGGAGCGATTCCAGCCGAGGATCAGCGCCTTCTCAGGCTTGTGACTGGAAGTTGTCCCGGAAACCTGGATCTGGCTCTCGTCAATCGGGGCGTGGGATTGCCCCGAAAGTTTGATCTTGTCATCATCTTCCGCGATCACAAAAACCTGGTCACCCGATTGAATGCGAGTATCCATGGCCGGGCTCATGGCAATGGTTCCATCCGCCTTGCGAACGCCCATCAAGGTTGAAGTTTCATAAGCCAGCAGCGCCTCGCCATAGGTTTTGCCCGAAAGTTCAGGTTCCTGTTTGAAGTAAATTTCGTCCCCGCCAAAATTCATCAACTCGGTATAAACAAGTGACAAGCCGCTCTGGCGTGAGGTCTGAGCCACAACACGTGCGATCAGTTCGTTGGTGAGAATGGGCTGCACAAGGTCTTTTTCGCCAAGCATCTTAACCACATCCATATTTTTCGGATCACGGATCTGGGTGACAATGTGATAGGGCTGTGCGCGGCGGTTTGGATTGTTGGTAATTGCCAGGACAGATTTGATGACATGCGTATCGGGGTCGGCACCTTCAGCCAGGATGATGATCGAACGCGCAGTATGCGGGCTGGAAATTTCAAGGTCGGTCAGGTCAATGGGACTTCCCGAACGGCAGATAATGCGCGTGTTCTTCGTGTCGGAGATGCGCTCGTCAATGGCATCCTCCATCTCGACCTTGTCCTGGTCGGCCAGCACAACAATGACGGCGCCGCTCTTGCGGCTTTCGTTGGCAAGGATCAATTCGGAAATAATCGTAAAGACCTGCGGGTTCCAGCCAAGGATGAGGGTGTGGTCATTTTCAAGGACAGCCGAACGCCCCTTGCGAAGCTCATCGAGTTTGTCCTCGAGACCATTGTTGATAATACCGATCAGGGCGCTGACGACAAAGATGCCACCAAAGGTAACCATCAGCATCATCAAGAGGAAGAAGAAACTGCCAGTATCGCCGCCCATGGTACCTGAGTCGAGTGTACGCAAAAGGCTCATCCATGCCAGCTCAAACAGACTTTCATCGTTCGGCGCGCTGCCAGTGATCTTGACCAGGGCCGCCACAACAAAAATGATGACAGCCGAAAGCGCAAACAAGGCGGTTATTAATGCGCCCGTACCGCGTGACATGTAATTATCGAACCAATATTGGAAACGTTGCTTGAAGGTGGGTGCTTTCATGTTCATTCCTTTTGCGATAAATTTTTTCCATTATAAGAGTTATTTGCTCTAATTCAAAAGCAATTTCCCCTGCATGTTACCTACAAAAATCCATGACCCTGAACATGCCTGAAAAAGGTCAGGCATGTTCAGGGACCCCATCCTCCATTGGTAAAAATCATGAAAAACCTGCAAAACATCCAGACCGTTAAGAAACTTATAATCTTTCACGGGTAACATTACATGGGCAGACAGAGTCAATTAAGCGCTGGATCCCATTTTATAAAGCGAGGTAGATGATGTTCCCATTTGAAGGTTTTGACCGCCGCAAGGAGGAAGACCGCATACGCGCCGAGGGCAGGCTGCCCCCCGGACAATCTTTGACCCTTAAATTCCCTGTGCTGCATTACGGTCCCGTGCCGCCATTCAACCCCGCCGCGTGGGACTTGCGGGTATGGGGTGAGGTGGAGGAGGAAAAACGCTGGTCGTGGGATGAATTCAATCAATTACCACGCACAACCATGAAAATGGATATTCACTGTGTGACGCGCTGGAGCAAGGCAGATACTACCTGGGAGGGTGTCTCGGTGAAGACGCTGGTGAGCAATGGCCTGATCAAGATCAAGCCAACCGCCACGCACGTCATGCAGCACGCTGAATACGGGTTCACTGTAAACCTGCCGCTTGAAATTGTATTACAGGACAACTTCCTGCTTGCCACCCATCTGGACGGCGAACCCATCACATCCGAACACGGCTACCCCCTGCGCGGAATGGTGGGTTTCATCCCCAGCCAAAAGAACCTGGAAACGCCCTACCTTTGGAAAGGCGCCAAGTGGCTGCGTTCCCTGGAATTCATGTCGCACGACAAACGCGGGTTTTGGGAGCAGGCCGGGTATCATAACCGCGCTGATGTCTGGCGCGAAGAAAGATTTGGATAGCGCCCGGCTATTTTTTCCAAACCACTGCGTATTTCCGGCGATATTTCAAATCTGTTTCCACTTCGATCAATGACAGTGCTGTTTCTTTCACCATTTCGTCGGATGTCCCAGCATACAGATTCCGCAAGCCCTGGATGATGTCATAGCGCACCAGGGTTCCATTCTTTTCGGTCTGGCATTCTTCAAAGCGCTGCTTGAAACCATCAAGCAGCATTTTTTGTTGTTTTTTCCCTGCCGCACCAACCTTCCAGAGAGATTGCAGGCAATGCCGCGCAGTGACAAATTTCTCATCTTTTGTGACTGCAAACAGTTTATCGAAATCCTTGAGGATCCTGCCCCTGGGGTCGCTCTTTGCCAGGTTGGCAAGCAATTGTGACGAAATCGCGCGGACGTGGTTGTCCCTATGAGTCAAGCCTTCCATGAGTTCATCCCATGCTTCGTACGCCCAGGACACGGGTTTTTCGGTAATCTCCAGCAAAAAATAATAGGCTTTGTTTTGCAGGGCGACATCCCCTGAGCGGATGTCATCCAACCGGGCGCGAATGTCCGGATCCATGCCGCTGACTGCCAACGCACGGAACGCCAGACCATGATCCATCAACGCCTGCCGTAAAATAACGAGCGCCTTTTGTCCCACGCCATGCAACTGCAAAAGTTCCGCTTCGGTGACCCTGGTCAACTGCTCCAGTTTTGTAATGCTGGCATTTTGCAGGGCACGCCGGGCAGGCGCCCCAATTTCAGGAAGAACAGCCATTTGCTCACCCTCCCGCGTACGCCTGCTTCAAGTCTGCAATGATGATCTTTTTCATCGTGAGCATTGCCTGCATGACCTTTTGCGCCTTAACGGGATCGGGGTCTCCCAGCAACTCGCCCAACGCAGATGGGACGATCTGCCACCACAGCCCGTACCTGTCCTTTACCCAGCCGCATTGCCCCTCTTCACCGCCTGCAGAGAGTTTAGCCCATAGAGCATCCACCTCCTCCTGAGTCTGGCAATCCACAAAGAACGAGACGGCTTCATTGAATTTGAAATGAGGACCCGCATTGAAGGCAAGGAACTCCTGTCCTTCAAGCTCAAAGTTCACAGAGGAGGCAACTCCATTGGGTCCCGAAGAAACATTCAGGATCTTTGAATTCTTGAAAATGGAAATGTAAAAATTCATTGCCTCTTCGGCCTGGTGATCGAACCACAGGAACGGGGTAATCTTTTTCATGGGGGGCTCCTAAACCAAATAGACTTCACAAACAAGACTTTATTTATCCGATTTTAGAACTTGTGTTCTTATCTGTCAAGGCGATCAAAAAAGCCCGTCTGCCATCTCACGGAGGCAAACGGGCTTTCCCTGAACTATCCTTTGAACCTCGGGTACGAACCCAGAACCCTCAGCATCAACGCATATTCGCCAAGATGGTCAAGTGCGCGTTTTGCGGTTTCATCATGCATGGAACCGATGAAGTCAATGTAAAAGAGATATTCCCATGGCTTGCCCTGCAGCGGACGGGATTCGATCTTGGTCAGGTCAAGATCGCGCAGGGCGAAAACGCTCAAAGCCTTGAATAACGCGCCAGGCACATTTTTAAGTGTGAAGACGATGGAAGTCTTGGATTCGGTCCTGCCCTGCGGCACGCCCAGAGCCGCAGGGGTCTTTGATCCGCGCTGGATGGCAAGGAAGCGTGTGTAATTTTCAGGATTATCTTCGATGCCTTCCTCGAGGATCTGCATCCCGTAAAGGTCCGCCGCCCGTTTGGACGCGATCGCCGCCACATCCAGCGCAGCAGACTCTTTGAGCATCTTGACACTGCCTGCGGTATCGTAGACCTGCTCCGGCTTGATGCCGCGACTGCGCAAGTATCCTGCGCATTGCCCCAGCGCCTGTGGGTGGCTGATGGCTTTTCTGATATCTGCCTGCCTGGCGCCGGGCATTGAAATCAGACAATGCCGCACGCGCAAAAGATATTCCCCAACAATATGCAGATCATGCCGCAGGAGCAGATCATAATTTTGATGAATGCTGCCCGCCAGTGAATTTTCGATGGGAGCCAGCGCCGCATCACTTTTTTCCGACATGACGGCTTCAAACATTTCATCAAAAGATTCACATGGAATGGTTTCCACGGCCCCAAAATAATTAAAGACCGCCTGCTCGCTGTAGGCCCCTGGTTCGCCCTGGAATGCTACCTTCATAACTCTCCTCATTGCGGTCGAAAGTCTTTTGACTTTTGACCTTTGAATTTCCTCTATTGTCTTTCAGCCCATTTAACAATTGCGCGAAACCCAGCCTCCACATCCTTTTCGGACGCGGCAATGCACAGGCGGATAAAACCCTCACCCTGTTCTCCAAACGCCGAACCGGGGACAAGCCCCACGCCTTCTTCTTCCAGGATTCTCTCGCACATTTCCACGGACGACATTTTTAATGCGCGCAGGTCGAGAAAAAAATAGAACGCGCCTTGCGGCGGGACGACCCTGACCCTTTCGCTTTCGAGTTCATGGGACAGGCGCAGAACCAACTCGCGGCGGCGGCTATAGGCGGCGCGCATGTCAGCGGTGACAGCCTGGATTGCGGGGTCGGTCAATGCAAAGGCTGCAGCTTTTTGAATGAACGGTGCCACGCAGGTAATGGAATTCTGGCCTGCTTTGAGCGCATTTTGAATTACACGGGAGGGAGCCGCAAGGAACCCGACCCGCCAGCCTGTCATCGCATAGGATTTGGACAGGCTGTTCACGAGCAGCGTCCGCTCTTTTGCGCCTTCGATGGCGGCAGCAGAGGTGGGTCTGCCTTCGTAGTACAAACTTCCATAGACTTCATCGCTGATGATCCACAGGTCATATTGGCCGGCAAAGTCCTGTAATTTTTGCAAATATGCGCGCGAGGGGAATGCTCCTGTCGGGTTGGATGGATAGTTCAGGACAATGACCCGGGTGCGGGGAGTCAAAGCTTGTGACCAGGACTCAAGATGGGGGATGAATCCGTTGGCGGCGGGGGCGGGAACACGGATCACATTTCCCCTGAGCATGACCACCATGTTGGAATGCGTGGCCCACGAAGGATCGGGGATCAGCACATCATCCCCCGGATTTAAAATGGATTGCAACGCCGTGTAATAGGCATGAATGCCGCCATGCGTGACCAGAATTTCCGAAGCAGGGGCGTACTGTACGCCTTCGTCGCGCTGGAGTTTGGCGGCAATTGCCTGGCGGAGTTCCAGCGTCCCCACTGAGGGACCGTAATGCGTTTGACCATCCTGCATGGCTTTGAGCGCGGATGCCACGATGGCAGGGTGCGTGCCAAAATCGGGGTCGCCCACCTGCAAACCAATGATGTTCCGTCCACCGGCTTTGAGTGCCAGGATGCGGTCTGCCATGGCGACGGTGGCAGACTGCCGAATGAGGTCAAATTGGGAGTTGAGATTTAACATGGGCGTGAGTGTATCAAACAAATAAAAATCCCGTCAACCAATGACGGGATGAAAAAGTATTGGAAGATCATCCGGCAAATGGTCTTTCAGCAACAGGCACTTCTTTTTTTTGTTCAAACGGCAGGAGGAAAATAAAGGAGCTGCCCCTGCCTTCCATGCTTTCAACCCAGATGCGCCCGCCATGCATTTCGACCATGGATCTGGCCACCGAAAGACCCAGCCCCATACCGCCATGCTTGCGTGTGAGATGGGATTCGACCTGATAGAAGCGTTCAAAGACATGCGGCAGGTCAATGGCGGGAATTCCCAAGCCGTCATCCTCCACAATCACTTTAACGAAATTTGATTCGACCGCGCTCCGAATTGTGACATGCCCCCCCAGACTGGTGAAGGCGAGCGCGTTTTTCACAAGGTTGCTCAATACAATTGCGATCTTGTTTCCGTCCGCATCCACAAACAGGTCCTGAGCACTTTCATTTATCGTTTTGAGCGTAACCCCTTTTTCCACTGCCATGTCGCGGAATGACGCGGAAACATCCTCGATCAGGCGGGTGATGGAAACCATGCGCGAGCGGAGGCTGGCGCCGCCTGTCTGGTAATTATCCACACTGGAGAGGCTTTCGATGATCTCCTTCAACCGTGTCGCATTGCGGATAATGGCATCCACCTGTTCATAATATTCATTGCCGACCAGTTCACGCAAAAAAGTGGAGTGACCGAGGATCAGGCCGAGCGGTGTGCGAAGTTCATGTGAAGTGATGGCAATAAATTCGTTTTTTAAGCGGTCAAGGCTGCGCGCTTCATTTTGGGATAAAAGCGCGCTGCTTTCAAGCAGGTCATTTTGCATGGCGGTCGCGGCAAGGGCTGCCAGGGCTTCAAGAATAAAAATATCCTCCCCGCCATATTGAGCGCCGTGCGCCTTGTTGAAAACCTCAATTACCCCCATGGCTTTGCCGTGCAGCAGAAGAGGCACACCCAACAGGGAGCGGGTGGTAAAGCCTGTCAGATTATCGATCTCACCATAGTGGCGCGGGTCGTTTTTTACATCGTCGATCATGAGCGGCTTGACATTCAGGAAGATCCAACCGGCCACGCTTGAGTTTAATGGGATCTTTGCCGAACGCACCGCCTCCCAATGAAACCATGGCACAACCTTAAAGCGAAGTTCCTGCGCCACCTCATCGTATTCCATCAGGGATGCCGTTTCACTGTCCGTCAACTCCGCTGCGGCGGACAGAATCGATCGCAGATAGGTCTCAAGATCGATCAGCGTGCCGAGGCTGCGGGGTAATTCCAAAAGACGCGCAAGTAATTTTGTTTGATCCACTGCCGTATTTTTCCTAGAGTAAGATTATACTTCACTGGTATATCTGAGATGGGAGCGCTCAGGGATAAAAACTGTAATTTATTAATTTGCCGCCGCGCATTTTTTTCGCAAGCCGAGCCCTGCAGGCTTGGCCATCACAACAGGCGGAGCAGGGGAGAAAAACCCCGGGGTCTTCCGCCAACCGGGTGGAAGATGGAAAAATTAATACGCTACCGGACATTCTTCCGCGGAAGAGACCCGAAAGGTTTCCTTTGCCGATAAACGTTATGCAAGCGGGAATAATTTGTAAATTTTGGCTCTGGTTTGCGATAAATAGGGTCTGACTTTTAGAAGGTATGTACGGTAAAGAGGAAATTAATAACAAAGGAGAAAAAATCATGACAAGTAAAAAAGTACGCGTTGCCATTATTGGGGTGGGGAATTGCGCTTCAGCGCTGGTACAGGGTGTTCAGTTCTACAAAAACGCAAAAGCTGACGAAGTCATTCCCGGGATCATGCACACGAAACTTGGGGATTATCACGTCCGGGATATTGAGTTTACGATCGGCATTGACGTCAATGTCGAAAAAGTTGGCAAGGACCTTTCCGAAGCCATCTTTGCCGAACCAAACAACACCTACAAGTTTGCCGATGTCCCGCACCTGAATGTGCCTGTGGTACGCGGCATGACCCATGACGGACTCGGTAAATATTTAAGCGAAGTGATTAAAAAGGCGCCCGGTCCCACAGATAATATCGTCAAGCTGCTGCGGGATACCAAGACGGACGTGGTGATCAACTTCCTGCCCGTCGGCTCGGAGATGGCGACCAAATGGTACGTGGAACAGGTGATCGAGGCGGGCTGCGCCTTTGTCAACGGCATCCCCGTCTTCATCGCCTCCTCGGAATATTGGGGCAAACGCTTTACAGATGCGGGTTTGCCCATCCTGGGTGACGACATCAAGAGTCAGGTCGGTGCAACGATCGTTCATCGCGTGCTGACCAGCCTGTTCGTGGACCGCGGCGTAAAGATCGACCGCACCTACCAGCTCAACTTCGGCGGTAATACAGACTTCCTCAATATGCTTGAGCGTGAACGTCTTGAAAGCAAAAAGATATCCAAGACCAACGCCGTGACCAGCATGGTTCCCTATGACATGGGCAAGGATAACGTCCACGTGGGACCAAGCGATCACGTCCCCTGGCTCACCGACCGCAAGTGGTGCTACATCCGCATGGAAGGCACCACCTTCGGCAATGTGCCGCTCAACATGGAACTCAAACTTGAAGTGTGGGACAGCCCGAACTCGGCAGGCGTGATGATCGACGCTGTGCGCTGTGCAAAGATCGCACTTGACCGGGAAATTGCAGGACCGATCGTGGGACCCTCCTCTTATTTCTTTAAGACCCCGCCCAAGCAATTCCGTGATGACATCTGCCGCGACAAGGTGGAGGATTTTATTGCAGGAAGAAGTGACGAGTAAACGGTCATTGAACCAGACCACCGTGGGACGTTTGCAAAATGCAGACGTCCTTTTTTTTCAGGTAGAATTCAGCGCATGAAACGAAATACCATACCGTACGTCACAGCCCTTAGCCTGCTCGGCGTGCTGCTGGCATCCTGTACATCAGCGCCGGCCCCCGCCGACCCAGGCATCTTGATGACAGCGGCGTTTGAAACAGCCGTGGCGCAGATCAGCATGCCGACCCGAACCCCGGTGCCCAGTGAAACGCCTGTTCCCACGGCAACCATTCCGCGCACACCGCCCGCATTACCGGGACCCTATCAAACCTCCATGCTGAAGGCGGCTGATCTGCCGCGCACATACATTGCCGATAGCTGCCAATATTTGCAAAATAAATGGAACCCGAACAATTCCGCACCAGGCACGGTGGTGATGACGATCATGCATCATGGCATCAATAAAGGTGACGCGAGCGGAAACGATGTAACTGTGACGGAACACAGGAAAATTATGAATGACCTGTACGAAGCGGGTTTTCAGGCCATCAACATGCAGCAAATGGCAGACTTTATGTACAACAATGCCAAAATTCCGCCGCGATCGGTGCTGCTGATCGTGGATGACCGCCATTTTGGGGAGTACTTCAATGACCACTTCCGTCCCTTCCATGAGGAATGGAACTGGCCGGTGATCAACGCTTACATCGGCCTCGATGAACGCCCTGATCTGTGGGCGGAGAACGCGGCACTCTCTGCTGAAGGATGGGTGGATTATCAATCACACGGATATATTCATAACATACCCATATCAGGTTCGTCCACCGATGAAGAAATCATGGGCGAAATGGGCGGCGCAATCACCTCTCTGCAAAAGTACATGAACAAGACACCCATCGCTTATATCTGGCCCGGCGGCGGATTCTCAGCCCGGGCTGTGGAACTGGGAACGCAGATCGGCTATAAACTTGGTTTTACGGTCAACCCGCGCGGACCGGTGATGTATAACTGGGTTCCGCAGGCAGATACAGTCAATGCCGCGAATCCATATGCCATCCCTGAAACGCCCGCCGGAAATGCGCTGATGACCCTGCCCCGCTACTGGAGCGCGGACGCCCGTGAGAACATAGACACTGTCCGCGTCATTGGTCAGGAAGCCGCCCTGTATGCCGAACAAAATAAAGCGGTCGAACTTGAATACTACGACATTGTCTGTGCGCCCACGTACGGACCGATGCCCATCGCGCCGTAAAAGGGATGAAATTGCCCAGTTTTTAGCGCCTTGAATTTCGTTTACAATAACCGCATGAATCAAACCGGCAAGCATATTTTTTATCCTTTTACAACTCTCCTGATCCTGGCTTTTATCCTGATCTCCTGTGAGCCGCTCAGGACCGCCACACCCGGAATGAGCTTTACACAAACAAACGAGTTGACGCAAGCAACACCGCTGCCTCCATTGGATTTTTTTCAATCGAGCAACTTAAATCCGCTTGATACACCCCGCACCTATATCGAAGATCCGTGCATGTATTTGATCAACCGGTGGAATCGGCTCAATGCGAGACCGGGCACGGTGGTAATGATCATTGCATTCAACGAGGATATCCTGTACGATTTTGACAGGATCATGGCGCAATTGCGCGGTCAGGGATTCAGGGCAATCACAACACAGCAGTTCCTGACATTCATGGAGCGCAATGGCAAGATCCCGCTGCGCTCAGTTCTACTGATCCAGGACAACAGCCATTCAGCAGGTGAGATGAAACGATTTGAGGAGTATTGGAAGCTGTGGAAATGGCCGGTCGTCAACGGCTGGGTAAGCGACCCCGGCACCTCTGAAGAACTGTGGCGTGAAAATGTGGAGATGGAATACGAAGGCTGGGTTGACCACCAGGCGCAAGGCGTGATCCCTGGAACGGTATTATCAGACGACTCATCCAAGACTGTGATCTCGCGCGAACTGATGGGTCCGCTGACAGCCTTTGCGGAGCGTTATGCCAAAAACCCGCTGGCATTCATCTGGCCCGGCGGCGGGTTTGGGCAGAGACCGGTGGAAGCAGCACGCATCCTGGGGTATCAACTGGGATTCACATCCAATTCCCGTGGACCTGTGATGTACAACTGGGTACCGCTGGCCGATGAAATTGACCCAAAACGCGCAGCCTATCTGCCTGAAGGGAACATCCATGACCCTTTGATGACCCTGCCGCGCTATTCGCAAGACCAGGTCCTCGATGCAATTGACGTGGTGCGTGTGATCGGCAACCAGGCGGCGGAGTTCGCAAAAATAAACAAAGCCGCGGAATTCGAATATTACGATGCTGTTTGCAAGCCGATCTATGGCCGCATGCCAACGCCTTAAATAACTTACCCCGGACGGAGAAATATGACCGACTGCGTTTTTTGCAAAATCATCGCAGGCGAAATTCCAAGCACCAATGTCTTTCGCAGCGAAGAGGTAACCGCCTTCCGCGACCTGCACCCGGCAGCGCCGACACATATTTTGATCGTGCCAAACAGGCACATCGATTCGGTCAACGCGCTGACCAGCGGCGATGAAGGATTAATTGGGCGGCTCTTCACCACGGCAAAACAAATTGCCGCGCAGGAGGGAATTGCCGAAAGCGGGTATCGTCTGGTGATCAACACCAACGCGCACGCCGGGCAGACCATCTTTCACCTGCACCTGCATCTGTTGGGCGGCGCGCCCATGAAAAGCCTGATGGGTTAAAGACACAAAGCGACCAGGGAAGAAATCCACCGGCCGCTTTTTTTATCAATGTGCGGATTAACACCCGCGCCAATCTGAATACGGAACCCAGGAGTTGAAAAATGCCCGAACGAGAAATATACCTGCTTTCACCGCGCGCCCTCAGCCCTGAAACGATCGCGGTGGCATTTGCCAAAACATCGCGCGCGCCTGAATCGTTTCGTGAAATTGCCGCGGAATTAAGCGATGAGAAATCGGCGCAATTCCATGAAAAATGGGTGGTGGGCTACGGTCATGCCTCGGTCGCCGAACACGCGGTTTTACATTTCGCCTTCGAGAATGTCTCGCGCATTGCGGTTGAGACCATCGAAAGCAGCCGCCTTGCATCCTACACTGAAAAATCGACCCGCTACCAAAAGTGGGGACAGGCTGACTTCACGGTTCCACCCGAACTGGAGGGACATGC
Organism: Anaerolinea sp.; assembly: GCA_020047815.1. GTDB lineage: Bacteria > Chloroflexota > Anaerolineae > Anaerolineales > Villigracilaceae > Villigracilis. Next base: position 8,434 of record JAIFNG010000110.1, on the reverse strand, counting down.
CCTGCGGGATGAATTCATCGAGACGGTGCGGTTTCTGTTTGCGACCTATCTTGAGTCGCTGGAGCCAGCCAGGCAGCTGATCCTCAGCCGCTCGCCGCGCCGCGAGAATGAAAGTGATGAAGCCTATGACCGGCGCATCCGCTCGCAGTATGTGGATAGCTGCCGTTTCATTTTGCCTGCCGCCGCCAATGCCAACGTCGGTTTGACCGCCAATGCCCGCGTGATCGAAATGATCATCCGCAAGATGCTCTCGCACCCGCTGGCGGAAGTGCAACAGATCGGTGAAAAGATGAAGCAAGTGGCAAAAGCCGAAACGCCCACCCTGGTCAAATATGCCGACGCGGTGCCATACGCGGTCGAGACTTCACGCGCATTAAATAATTACGCCCCTGAAACCGGACAGCAGCCAACGGATTGGTGCACCTTGATCGACCATGATAAGGACGGTGAAAAGAAGATCCTGGCCGCTGCCTTGTACCGCTTTAATGAAATGCCATTTTCTGATGCGCTGGGGTATGTCAAATCATTGAAGAAGAAGGAACGCGGCGAACTGGCGGATACTTTGCTAAAACGCCTGGATCGTTACGACACCCCATTGCGTGAGCTGGAATACTCGACCTATACCTTTGAGCTGGAATACTCGACCTATACCTTTGACCTGGTGATGGACCAGGGCGCGTACGCCGAGTTCAAACGCCACCGTATGATGACCCAGACCGCGCAGAGGCTGACCACAAGGCTTGGGCACGCGGTCCCGGTGCTAATGACAGAGGCGGGGCTGGAGTCAAGATATGAGGCGGCAATGGACTCCGCGATGCAGATGTATGAGAAGTTATGCGAGTTTGACCCGAACGTTGCCCAGTATATTGTCCCCAATGGGTTTAATCGACGCGTGCTGGCTCAATTCAATCTGCGCGAAGCGTTCGCATTCTGCCAGCTGCGGACAGCATCCAATGCGCATTTTTCGATCCGCAGGGCGGCACAAAGAATGTACGAAGAGATCGCACGGGTGCATCCGCTGTTGACGAAGTACATGAAGATCCACGATGAGACATGGCAGGCTGTGGAAGAGCATTACTTTACGAAGGTGTAGGAAAGATGGCAGTTGGGGCACGGCGCTGTAGCCGTGCCCCAATGTTTTTAATCTTCTTCTTCCTTCTTTACTTCAAAGATGACATCAATATCAGCCATGATCGCGGGTGTGAGGGCGTCCGCGAAATCGGCGGCTTTCATGTTCTCGTGCACCTGTGCCACGCGGCTTGCGCCGGTAATGACCGTGCTGACAAAGGGATTCTTCAAGCACCAGGCAATTGCCAGCTGGGATAGGGTGCAGCCGAGTTTCTGCGCAATGGGCATTAAAGCGGCGACCTTTGCCAGCTTTTGCGCATCGGTGAGCGTGTCATGCAGCCATTGATACCCCTTGAGGCTGCCGCGGCTGTCCTGAGGGATGCCGTTCTGATATTTGCCGGTCAACAAACCAGAAGCCAGCGGACTCCAGGTGGTTGTGCCGTAGCCATAGTTTTTATAGAAGCGGACATAATCACCCGTGAGACGCCCCTGCTCGAACATATTGTATTGCGGCTGCTCGACGACAGGCTTGTGCAGATGATGCCGTTCCGCGATCTGAATGGCTTCGGTGATCTCAGACGCGGCCCATTCGGAGGTTCCCCAATATAAGGCCTGTCCCCATTCGATGATGTTGTGCATGGCCCAGACGGTTTCTTCGATGGGGGTGGAAGGATCGGCGCGGTGACAGTAGATCAGGTCGACGTAATCCAACTGCAATCTTTCGAGGGAACCTGTAATGCCCTCAAGAAGGTATTTGCGATTGAGCGTGTTCTTTCGATTGACTTCTTCATGGATGCCCCAGAACAGTTTGGTGGAGACCAGGTAACTGCCGCGTTCCCACTTCAATTCCTTGAGGGCCTCACCCATCACGCTTTCCGACTTGCCGCCCGCGTAAACTTCCGCGTTGTCAAAAAAGTTAACACCCGCTTCGTATGCCGCGCCCATCATTTCCACCGCAGATGCCACACCCGCCTGATTGTGAAATGTGACCCACGAACCAAAAGACAGTTCACTGACCTGAATACCCGTTTTTCCAAGATGACGATATTTCATTCTAACCTCCAGAGATTTTTTCACAGCCACGTTCAGATGATCAAAGCTGTACCTGCATTGCCGAACCCTGATTATACCCAGAGCAGTCACAAATTGCGTTTTTTAGAAAGCGGAAAGCGCAATTTGTGACCGTGGGTATTATATAATTACCAAATGCGTTATTTATTCCTGTTGATGTTCCTGCTCTCGGCCTGCGCGCCTGCGTCCGGGACCGCATGCCCCGGCGGGCAGTGCAATGAAGATACAACCAGCGGTCCGGTTGCATCCCATTGGACTGCCACACCCAGCCTGACACCCACGCCAAATATACTGGTCATAATCGAGACGCCCATCCCCAGCTCAACACCTTTTGTTTACACCATTCAATCTGGGGATACTTTCAGCGAACTTGCCGAACAATTCAAAATTTCACAGGATGAACTGCGGGCGGCTAATCCGGATATCTCACCGAACAGCATGTCGATCGGGGCAACGCTTCTCATCCCGGACATTTCAGCCGCCCCAAAGCGGGCCACCCCCACGCCTGAGCCGGTTCCCGTCACCCAATCCGTTTGCCACCCAACCGCCGATAACGGCCTGTGGTGTTTTGCGCTCATCCAAAATAACACGCCGGACCTGCTTGAAAATATCTCGGCCCAGATCACCCTGTTCGATGAAAACCAGTCCACGCTTGAAAGTAAGACAGCATTCCTGCCGTTGAACATGATCCCGCCTAATTCAGCCCTGCCTGTGTATGTTTTTTTCCCAAACATCGCCGCGCATGATTCCATGCAGGTCCAGGTATTGAGCGCGGTTCGATCTGGTGGAACACGATATCTGCCCGCAAGCCTGAACAATGTCATCACACAAATTGACTGGAGGGGGCTGTCCGCAATGATCAGCGGGGAGATCTCCCAGCCGGTAGAATCAACAACCGCAACCCGGGTGTGGGTCGCGGCTGTTGCGTATGATAAAGATGGCCGGGTCGTTGGGCTAAAACGCTGGGAGGGCGGGGCGATCGAAGCGGGAGAGAGACTCGCCTTTCGTTTTATGGTATCGAGCCTCGGGCCGCCCATTGACAGGGTGGAGTATGTGGTCGAAGCGAGGTGACGTTTTTAGCGGTCCTCGTCCGGGTCGAGATCATCCTCGAGATCCATTAGCTCGAACTTATTGTACTCTTCGGTGAATTCCAGGTTCTCAAGCGCATCTTCAAGGAATTCGACCAGGTCTTCATCTTCGGTCTGGTCAAGCAGGGCAACGAGATAGGTGCGGGCATCATCACCGCCGATCTGCGAAAGCGCCCAAATGCAGGCGGCTGCCACATCCTCAGGTTCTTCTTCATCGTCGAGGATCTGAAGCAGGATGGGAACGGCGGTCTCAATGCTGAGTTGACCCGCGGCTTCAACAGCGGCGGATTTTATGTGAGGGTCTTCATCGAGCAGCATGCTGACAACATTTTCAGTCCAGCGTTCATCCTGTGAATGTCCCATGGCATGCAGGGCGCTGGCCACCCAGGCAGGATCTGTACGCTCAAACGCTGATTCGATCAAAGCCGCTATTTCGGGGCGCGAAGAATAGCTAAGGGATTCAAGCGCGCGTTTGCGCAGCCCTGAATCGGCTTCACTGCGGACAACGGAAATCAAGGCATCTTCCATTTCACGCTGCTGGTTCGGATTTAACTTATCCAGTTCACCCAGCAGGACAAACTCGCCAAGCACTTGCGCGGTCTCCATGCGCGGCGCCAGTTCTGCATCGGTCAGCAAAACATCAATGAGTTTGCCAACATGGTTCGGGTCGTCAGATTCGGCAAGCAGGCGGATGGCGCGCACGCGCACTTCTCCGTCGGGATTATCCAAAAGCGCCCTGCCGATCTGGTCATAAGAGACGCTGTAATCCTCTTCCATGTTGGAGAGAAGCTGATCGAGCAGGGTCAGTTTGCGGGACGGCAGGACGTTTTGCCAAGCCTCCAAAAAAAGTTTCAGGGATTTTGGGTCCAGGTCTGAATAGTGCTTCAGGTGGGTCTGCGGAATATCCTTTTGGGAATCCGACAGGTGGGCAAGGACATCTTGAAAGGAAAGTTTTTTAGCCATTTTATGGAATTGGAATTTGGGCGGGGTTGACGAAATCCATGATATTAACAAAAAGCATCAGGCCAATGAGCATGAGCATGGCAATGCCATTGACCGTGTTTTCCCATTGCGGGGGGATGCGCTTGCGGAAGAGGATCTCAGGCATGGTGAAAAGAATGCGGCCACCGTCGAGCGCGGGAATGGGGAGCAAATTCATCACGCCAAGTGAAATGCTGAGGATGCCGATCAGGTTGAGTGTCCAGTTGGTGGGTTGCTGCGCTGCGCCTGAAGGAGCAACAGCCAGCTGCTGACGGCTGGAGACATCCTCCTCAACCGCCACATCAAACATGTCAAAGATTCCTTTGAAACCAATGAAGCGCGCATCAGCCGGGGCGATCGCGCCCTGGATCAGCGCAATGGGCAGGTAAACAATGGTGGCAGCTTGAACTCCCGTTACCATAAATCCGCCGGAGACGCTTTCGATCAATGTCGCGGGGCGGGTGGGATATCCAAGCCCAACACCAAGCGCACCTTCACTTGCTTTTCGAGTGGAAAGCGGGGTGGCGGTGATGGTGACCTGTTGGCCATTGCGGTCCACCAGCATCTCAACTGGTTGATCGAGGTTATCTTTAATGATCGCAATGGCAGCGCTTACATCGGTCACGCTTTGCCCATTGATGGCAAGCAGAATGTCATCGGCTTGCATGCCCGCCTGCTGCGCAGGAGAGTTGGCTGAGACAGAGTTGATCTGTATCGACCCGGGCACAGGCACACCTTCAAATGAAATGAGAAAAGAGAAGACCACGATGGCGGTGATCAAGTTCATCAACGGGCCGGCAAATAAAACCACCAGCCGCTTCCAGGGATTGGCAGATGCGAGCCCGCCGGGCACGTTGGGGTCATTCTCGCCTTTTGGTCGAATGAAACCGCCAAGCAGCAGGGCGTGAACCGTGAACTCGGTCCCCTGCCATTTAAAGAGAGTGGCGATCTTGTAGGAGGGCAGCCCAAAACCAAATTCCTCCACTTCGATCCCTGCCCAGCGCGCAGCGATGAAATGACCCAATTCATGTACAAATATCATCCCACCCAATGCAAGCAGGAATACGATTAATGTTACAAATCCAGATACCATTTTTTATCCTTCGTCTAGTTTGACAATAATGCGGATTATATCTGCAAACGGATTTGATAGAGTTAGAGGTTTATTAGATAAATTTCCCCCGTGAGGTCCCCTCAATAGGTACCCGGCACGGGGCTTTTCTCCCCGTGCCGGGTACCTATTGCCAATTGGAGGAGACAGAAGACGTCAGATCTTTAAAAACAACGCTGACGGTTCATTGCACGTAAAGGCAAAGAAAAACACCTTGCGCCTGTTTTTATGGAAGCCCTTCAAATACATCCGCAGCGGAAAACGCCACGCCCACCATGCTGGGACCTGTGTGCGCCGCCAGCGCCGGCGACATGTAATGGGTGGGCATCCAGGTGCATTTAAATACCGGCGCGATCAGATCACGCAAGGCAGCCACACCGGAATGATTATAAGAGTGTAAAACCTGCACGCGCAACGCAGAGCCAGCTTTGTGGTGTTTGAGCATGTTATCCACCAACCCCTGCAACGCCTTCTCAAACGTGCGCGCCATGCCCAATTGTGAATACGTGCCGCCCACTTTTTCCACACCGATCAACGGGCGGATGCGGAGCATGGAAGCAACCAGTCCCTTCATATGGCTGATGCGCCCGCCATGGATCAGATATTTCAATTCATCCAGCGTGTACATGCTCTCTGTTGCCGCACCGATGCGTTCGATGAGCGAAACAATTTTATCCAGGGGCCAGCCGGCTTTGATGGCGCGTCCTGCCGCAGCGACCTGCCAGCCCAGTGCGGCACACAGGGTCTTGGTATCCAGCACGGTTATATTGGCTTCCGGGACCATCTGTGCCCCAAGGCGGGCGGCATTGTACGTGCCGCTCAGACCTGATGACATTTGAATGGAAAGAATGTCAGGGTCAGCGGCTGCGAGTTTGCGATAGACCTCGGCAAAATCACCCGCTGAAGGTTGGGAGGTAACAGGGAAGCTGGGTGTAGCCATCAGCATTTTTTGCAGTTCGTCTGACTGTACATCCTCTCCGCTGCGATAGGACTTTCCATCCAGTGTGATGGTATGCGGCACAATATAAATGGGAACGTCGGGTTGCAGTTCGGGCGGCAGGTACAGATCCATGCCAGTGTCGGTTACTATTTGCATCAAGGGTCTCCTGGGTAATCAAAAGTAGCCTATCATATCAAACTATATGGGATTTAGCCGGTTTACACCACACCAAAGCAGATTACAAAAACATCGGTAAGAGATGCGACAAACAAAACAAAAGTTGGAACCCATTTGGCCACAACTTTTGATCCAGGCAAAACATCTGCTTTCGTTCTTCCAGTTTTATTTGCATTAATGGCTGGAGTTGGAGACCACTGACACGTTCACTGTTGGCATCTCTTATGATGAGCCTGTCATCGGAAACAGAGCCCAGATGGGTCAAACCTTTGATCTGTAATTCAAACGATAACCAACCCAAAATCAACGAGGATGCTTTGCGGCATCCTCGTTGATTTTTATAAGATCCAGTTATTTAATTGTTACATGTGGGTGATGATTGCATCACCGAACTCGGAGCATTTGATCTCTCTGGCGCCATCCATCAGACGGGCAAAGTCGTAGGTGACGGTTTTGGCGGCAACTGCACCTTCCATGCCTTTCACGATCAAATCAGCGGCTTCGCCCCAGCCCAGGTAGCGCAGCATCATTTCACCGGAGAGAATGACCGAGCCGGGGTTAACCTTATCCAGATCGGCGTATTTGGGCGCGGTGCCGTGGGTGGCTTCAAAGATGGCATGACCTGTAACATAGTTAATATTCGCGCCGGGAGCAATGCCAATTCCGCCAACCTGCGCCGCCAGCGCATCGGAGAGATAATCACCGTTCAAGTTGAGGGTGGCGATCACATCGTAATCCTTGGGACGGATGAGGGTGAATTGCAGACTAACATCGGCAATCGAATCCTTGATCAACAGCATGGTCTTCCACTTGCCGCCGCCATGGGTCTCCCATAACTTCAAGGCTTCCTCCACCTCTCCCTTGATATCGTTCTGCTGGGCGGGACTCATCATATCAAAACCGGGGTCAATGGCCCTGGCGTTCTCTTCCACCGTTAAAGCGGGCGCGGCTTCCTTGTTACCCAAAATCCAGGTTTCGCGCTCGGTGACCACCTGGCCGCGAAACTCACGTTTGGCGAGGGCGTAGCCCCAGTCCTTGAACGCACCTTCGGTGAACTTCATGATGTTGCCCTTGTGGACAAAGTTCACGCTCTTGCGTTTGTTATCCAACGCCCATTGAATGGCGGCACGCACAAGACGCTCAGTGCCTTCAACAGAAACCGGCTTGATGCCAAGCCCGGCAGTTTCAGGGAATCGGATCTTGGCATATTCTTTGGGGAAGGCTTCCTTGAACAACTGCTTGAATTTTTTGTTTTCCTCGGTGCCATATGCAAACTCGATGCCGGTATAAATATCCTCGGTATTCTCGCGGAAGATGACCATGTCCACATGCTCAGGATGTTTCACAGGTGAAGGTACGCCTGTGTACCAGCGGACAGGGCGCAAACAAACATACAAGTCCAGCATCTTGCGCAGGGCAACATTCAAGGAGCGGATACCACCGCCGATGGGCGTAGTCAACGGGCCTTTGATACCCACCAGAAATTCCTTGAAAGCATCCACGGTTTCATCGGGCAGCCAGCTCTGCAGCATCTTGAAGGCCTTCTCACCGGCGTAGACCTCCATCCAGTGGATCTTGCGCGTACCGCCATATGCCTTCTCAACCGCCGCATCCAGCACACGTTCCGAAGCACGCCAGATATCGCGCCCCGTACCATCCCCTTCGACATAGGGGATGATCGGATTATTGGGAACGTTCAACTTTCCATTTTCAATCGAGATCTTTGCCCCACCCTGCGGGACTTTTACATTTGTGTATGTCATCTGACTTTCTCCTTTGGCTTGTTTTGACAAATTATACCCATGGCGGTCACAAAATGCGCTTTTTTAGAAGGCCAAAAGTGCATTTTGCGACCGTGAGTATTATATAACAACGAAAAAAACAAATCAGCGATAATTACCAAACCAGGCTCCTCAGGAAATAAGGTTCCCGTTGCGAGGGGTTCCTGTTCCGCAGGTTATTACCGCGCAACACCTCTCTAGGCAAGAGGTGTTGGCA
>JAIFNG010000068.1 GCA_020047815.1 Anaerolinea sp. | reverse complement strand
AAATAGGATGATATATTTTTACATACCCCGGCTCCACCCTGCTCTCGCTTTTTCGCACTTGACAAACTCGCAAGAATAAATATAATAGTAATTGGTATTACTAATTCGTATTATTTAAACAAGAGTTCAGATGCAAAGCAAAACAAAAAAACGAGTTGTCACCATGATGGATGTTGCTCGCCGCGCCGGGGTCTCCCAGACCACGGTTTCTTTTGTTTTGAATAACGCTGAGACCCCCAACATCCCGGATGAGACCCGCCAGCGCGTACTGGCAGCCATTGCCGAACTGGGCTACCGTCCCAATGTCCTGGCCCAAGGCTTGCGTATGCAGCGCTCCGGGATATTCGGATTTGTTACCGATCAAATCGCGATCACGCCCCATGCCGGTAAGATCTTTGAGGGTGCCCAGGATGTTGCCTGGGAAAATGGGAAGATCCTGATGCTTGTGAATACCAAATCCAATTCCGATCTGGAAACCACAGCGATCGATCTGATCCTTGGCCGGCGGGTGGAAGGGATCATTTACGCCACCATGTATCATCGTGCGGCAAAATTGCCGCCCAACTTGCGCGAAATTCCCACCGTCCTGCTGGATTGCTATGTGGAAGATCGCCAGCTGCCATCCGTGGTGCCTGATGAATTTGGCGGCGGGTATGGAGCAGTAAAGTATTTACTTGAAAAAGGTCATCGGCGGATCGGTTTTGTGAATCATGTTCAGGATATACCCGCTGCCACCGGGCGCCTGGAAGGCTATCGAGCCGCCCTGAATGATTATGGCATTCCATTCGACCCTGAACTGGTTTGTTATGATGAGAGCCGCCAGGATAATGGATATCAATGCGCACGCCAGCTTTTGCAGAAAGAAGACCGCCCCACCGCCCTATTCTGTTTCAATGACCGTACTGCGATGAGTGTTTATGATGCCATCCGAAACCTGAATCTAAAAATTCCGGAAGATGTGGCTGTGGTTGGCTTCGATAACCAGGAAATCATCGCGGCGCACCTGTACCCGCCGCTCACGACCATGGAACTGCCTCATTATCAGATGGGAGTCTGGGCTGTCCAGAAACTGGTCGAGATGCTTTCGGGCGCCGAACAGGCCAAATCCATCCAACACAAAATAGCGTGTCCTTTAATAGAAAGGAACTCTGCCTAGATCGTTTGATTTTTTTTATCTTATTAGTAATACGATTTACTAAAACAATCGAATTACTTTCCATCAAAAATTCAAGGAGGCACTCTCGAGATATATTTACTGAATTGCGTTTCCCTCTACCCTCATTTGTACATGCCAAATAAAATACCTAATCTGCATAAGGAGAGAAATATGAAATCGAAAGTTTGGAATATCCTGGCTGGACTTGCAATTTTCGCCATGCTTTTAACAGCGTGCGGCGCCCCCGCGACTGCGCCTGCCGCCCCCATAACCGCTGCAACCGAGGCTCCCGTAGATGCTGCAACCGAAGCCCCCGTTGTATCAACCGGCCCGACGAAATTATCCATGTGGTACCACGGTGCTGGTAATAAAACCGAAAAAGACGTATTGCTCGGCATCATTAAGGATTACAACGAATCCCAGGACATGTATATGGTTGAGGTGCAGGATTTCCCGCAGATCAGCTATAACGAATCCGTGGTGGCGGCTGCCCTGGCTGGCAACCTGCCGGACATCATCGATGTCGATGGTCCTGTGATGCCAAACTGGGCCTGGGCTGGCTACATGGCTCCCCTCGATATTCCCCAGGACAAGCTTGATACCTTCCTGCCCACCACCATTGGCAAGTGGAACGGCAAAGTCTACTCGGTGGGTCTGTGGGAAGCGGCCTGCGCCATGTACGCGCGCAAGTCGGTGCTGGATAAATATGGTATCCGTATTCCCACCCTGGAACAGCCGTGGGATCTGGAAGAATTTAATGCTGCGATGGAAACCCTGAAAGCATCCGGCGAGTATGAGTATGTTCTTGATATGGGCATGGCCTGGAAAGGCGAATGGTATCCGTATGGCTTCTCACCCTTCCTGCAGAGTTTTGGCGGCGACATTATTGACCGCTCAACTTTCACGACTGCTGAAGGCGCATTGAACGGTCCGGAAGCCATTGCTTTTGGTGAGTGGTGGCAGAACCTGTTTACAAAAGGCTATGTCTCTGGCACCACCCAGGATTCGGCCGACCGTGACACGGGTTTCATCGATGGCAAATATGCCCTCCAGTGGAACGGTAACTGGGCCGGCGGATTGGCGGCGGAAAAGTTAGGCGATGACCTGCTGATCTTACCGGCGCCGAACTTTGGCAATGGCGCGCGGATCGGCGCAGGCAGCTGGCAGTTTGGCGTATCTGCCAACTCGAAAAACATCCCGGGCGCAACCGAGTTCATCGAGTTTATGATGCAGGATAAGTACATGGTGCAATTCTCGGATGTCACAGGCAATATTCCTGCCACCACCACCGCGGCGGCGGCTTCAAAGAATTTCGCGCCCGGCGCCCCCTTCGAGATCTTCTTCAACTACAGTGCGGCTCAGGCCACGCTTCGCCCGCCCACACCAGCCTACATGTCTGCTGCTTTGACCTTTGAGAAGGCTTTGGCTGACATCGCCAATGGCGCAGATGTTATTACAGCCCTGGATACTGCGGCTGATGAAATCAACGCTGATATCAAAGCCAATAAAGATTACGGCTTTGACGGCTCGGTGGTTGGACCATCCATCAAAGAGGATGAGATCGCCAAGGCGAATGCCCGGTAACCGAACCAGGTCAGCGTTCATCCCTTAATCGTTAGCCTTGCTCCCTCTCCCGATCGCTGGACGGGTTGGGAGAGGGACAGGGTACAGGCTGAAATCAGGCAAGGTAAGGAAGGAGTATTAATATGGCAGCGATCGCCAAAACAAACCCTCAGGGTCAGGCTTACTCATCCAAAGGGAATAAAGACCGGTATCTGGAACCGCTGGCCGCCTGGCTGATGGCCAGTCCTGCGGTAATACTTCTACTGGCCTTTCTGATCATTCCCTTTTTCCTGGCGTTTTTCTATGCCTTTACCAACCAACGGCTCGTCTCCCCCAATCCAACCGAGTATGTGGGGCTGGCAAACTTCAAACAACTGCTCACGGTGAAAATTTTGCGCCTCGATCCCATTGTGGATGCCGCCGGACAGCCGGTTCTCGATGAAACAGGGAACATTACCTACCCCCGTGAGCGTGAATTCACCCGCAATAACCCCGAATATCCACAATACAACGGCCTGCAGAAATGGACAGCCTGGGACATCGGCGGGAGCCGCTGGACACTACTGGCTGGTGATGCTGTGTTTATGCGTTCATTGATCAACACCTTTTACTTTGCCCTGGTCATTGTGCCGGGTCAGGCCGGGCTGGGCTTGTTACTGGCTTTGTTAATTAACCAACGCACCGCCGGTGTCAATTTTTTCCGCACCGTTTTCTTCATCCCCGTGGTTGTTTCGATCGTCGTGGTTTCAATATTGTTTCAATTCATTTACGATGGCGATAACGGCCTGGTCAACAACACCCTGGTCTTTCTGACCGGGGGCAGGTTCACACCGGTTGACTGGCTGGCTTCTCCATCAACCGCCATGCCGGCGATCATGGTCATGTCAGCCTGGCAGGCGGTGGGTATCCATATGGTCATCTGGCTGGCTGGCTTGCAGACGATCCCGGAAATATTGTACGAAGCCGCCAGCATTGACGGTGCCAATGGCTGGCAAAAATTCATCTATGTGACCTGGCCCGGGCTGCGCAATACCGCTGTATTTATCCTTGTGACGATCACCATGGCAGCCCTGGGGCTTTTCAGTCAAATTGATGTAATGACTCAAGGTGGTCCGCTGGACTCGACCACCACGGTTATTTATCAGGCGGTTCAGAAAGGCTATAAAATGCAGGATATCGCCTATGGTTCGGCAATTTCCGTGGCGTTCTTTATTCTTGTGCTGACCGTGGCCCTTGTCCAACGCTACCTTACCAGGGAGAAGGATGTATGAACCTTATTTTGTCGATCAAACAAAAACGGGCTTTGTTCCTTGCCCTCCGTTACGGATTGATGAGCCTGCTGGCTGTCATTTTCGCCTTCCCGATCGTGTTCATGATGGTTTCATCATTGAAACCCAGCCTGCAAATTCTGCGGGATTCCTCATCGCTGATGGCTTTTGTGCCGATGGGCGACATCTCGATTGACAATTATTTCAAAGCGTTCGAGCGGGCACCCATTGGCCTGTTTGTTTACAACTCGCTGATGGTCACCCTGGTCACCATGGGACTGGGGTTATTCATAAACTCGATGGCGGCTTTCGCGCTGGCCAATATGCGCTGGAAAGGACAGCAGGTTGTTCTCTCGGTGATCATCGCCACCTTGATCCTGCCGTTTGAAACGATCGCCATTCCGCTGTTGATGGTGGTCAGCAGATTGCCCTGGCTGGGGCCGGAAGGTTTGACCTATGGCTGGCTGAACAGCTATCAGGTTCAGATCATCCCATTCATTGTCGATGCGTTTTCCATCTTTCTCTTTGTTCAATTCTTTAAATCATTGCCGTATGAGTTGATCGAGGCAGCCCGCATCGACGGCGCCGGCTGGTTCAGAATATATGCCCAGGTGATCGTGCCGATCTCAGGGCCGGTGTTTGCCACTGCCGCCATTCTCCGCGGCCTTTTTATGTGGAATCAATATCTATGGCCCAGCATGGTGATCCAGAGTACGCAGTACCGTCCGGTTATGGTGGGGCTGGGGTACTTCTGGCAGCTCACATCGTCCAATACTGCGGGCGAGGGAATTCTCCCCTGGGGGGAGTTAATGGCCTATCTGACGATCATCACCATCCCGGTCATCGTTTTATTCCTGGCGCTCCAGCGTGCCTTTGTGGAGAGTATTGCCACAACCGGTATCAAGGGTTAACCCTGTTCCGACATGGACAGGAACCAACAAGGGTTCATTCCCTTCTCCTTCTGAAAGCTTGCACTCCAAACGGGTGGGGTGCAAGCCAGGAGATGGCGGGTCAATCGGCTTCCGGTCAACCCATGCCTGCTTAACACATTTACAAGACTCAAACTTATCAGGATATCCATCATGCTGCGCAATAACCCATCCCGCCCATGCTACCATTTCACTCCCCCATCCAATTGGATGAACGATCCCAATGGTCTGGTGTACTACCAGGGCGAATATCACCTGTTCTATCAATATCACCCCGCAAGCACCGATTGGGGGACGATGCACTGGGGACATGCCGTCAGCCGTGACCTGGTCAACTGGCAGCATCTGCCCATCGCTCTTTATCCTGATGAGCATGGAACCATTTTTTCCGGCAGCGCAGTGATCGACTGGCAGAATACTGCGGGTTTTGGCAAAGAAGCCATGGTCGCTGTTTTCACCCATTACAGGGAAGGAAACCACCAGAGCCAAAGCCTCGCTTATAGTCTCGACCGGGGCCGCACCTGGACAAAATATGCCGGCAACCCGGTGCTGCACCAACCGGATGCCACGCCTGATTTCCGCGACCCCAAAGTGTTCCGGCACGCAGAGGGTCACTGGGTTATGTCGCTGGCGGCAGGGAATACCATTTTGTTCCATACATCCCCCGATTTGATTAACTGGACTTTATCCGGTGGTTTTGGCGGCGGTGAATACGGTTCAACCGGCGGAGTTTGGGAAACCCCCGATCTGTTTGAACTCTCTGTCGATGGCTCCTCCGAAACCCGCTGGGTACTCACCGTTGGGGTTCAGGGTGACGGTCCCGCACGCGGCTCTGGAACACAATATTTCGTTGGCTCATTCGATGGCCGGACTTTTACCTCCGAAAACCCGAAAGACACTGTTCTCTGGGCCGATCATGGCGCAGATTATTACGCCGCCCAATCCTGGAGTGATGAACCGACCGGCCGCCGCATTATGATCGGCTGGCAAAATAACTGGCTGTACTCGGGTATGATCCCCGCCTCCACCTGGCGCGGCTCCCTTAGCCTGCCGCGCCAACTCTCCCTGACTCAAACTGCTCAAGGCATCCGTCTTGTTCAACAACCCATCCCCGAACTCCG